>NZ_JAAGPS010000115.1:0-234 GCF_017105025.1 Paraburkholderia sp. Ac-20336
GTATGTTACTAAGTAGTGTCAGCGCAGACCTCGAGTCAGGGGTAGTGAACGGTAATGCGCGGAACAGAGAGTAGTTATGCATGTCAGTACAGATCGTCGAGAGCTGTGTGATGAAAGTTCCGCTATCAGGACACACTAGAAACAGTGAGACAGTACAGGTATTCCTGATGACCAATATGAATGGTGTCGAAATGTCCATGTAGTAGTAATGAAATAGTGTTTTTTTTTTTTTTC
>NZ_JAAGPS010000116.1:0-22656 GCF_017105025.1 Paraburkholderia sp. Ac-20336
TCCAGCCTTGGGCCATGCGCGGATCACGGGCTCGCGGCCGTCGCGCTGCATCAGCGCGGCGGCGCGCCATGCCGTGTCGTAGCTCGGCGCGGCCACGCGCGGCGCCGAGATCACGATGGACGGCACCGGCGGTAAGGCCGACCAGGCGGTCCGCAAATCCTTGACGTCGTTCGTGTCGTAGCGATACGTGAGACGCGTGGTGGGCGCGACCCGCAGCACGTTGCCGATCGCGGTCTGATCCGCGCAGTCCGCGTCGTTGACCACCGACGCCCACGCAAGCCCGGCGCGCACATAGCCGCCCGGCCTCGGTTCGCCGCTCACGCCGACGCTCGCCGCCGCGTCGCCGCGCGGCTCCGTGAGCGCGCGAGCCAGCACGGGCGAGCCGTCGAGCGAGACGCGCATCGTCGTGCGGCCGCCGTCGGCGTGCAGATAGTCGGCATCGACCTGCAATTCGGTGCCGTCGAGCGGCACACCGGCCGGCACCGGAAAGTAGTACTCGCGGCTCGCCCGCGGCGCATCGAGCACGGCGACGTCACGCACGCCGAGATCGCGCAGTGCGACGGTTCGCGTCGTCACGCTGTTGCCTGCACTGGTCAGCGCCTCGGCAAAACCATCGGCGGATGCGGCGGCGGCTGGAACCGGCGCGAAGCCGCCGGTGGCCGCGAGCGCGCAGCCCAGCAACAAACCGGCGATATGCAGGCAGCGGGAAGCCCCGCTACGGCGAATGCGTGCGAAGCGCTCGGCACGCGAAGCAGAGGTTGAATTCACGATCGTCTGTCAGGAAAGAAGCGGCGGGAGCGGACGTGCTGGATGCGGGCGCTACGCCTCGCCGGCAAATTCGAAGGAAGAGGCGTGCCGGCGCGCGGGCGGATCGGCTGCATCGGTGAGCGTTGCGGGGAAGTCCGCGAAGGGTTTGCCCGTTACGCGGACAACCGCGTCGACGTCCGCCTCGCGCTCGGGCCGCATGACGGGCGGCGCCATTCCGATGGCTTCCGGCCGTGTGGCTAATATCGACAGAATTCTGGACCCCATAGCGTTGTTGTTACCGTCGTTTTTGTTTTGGTGTCACTAAAAATTAATCGAGCCGGATGCTATCTCGACTCCCCCGAAGGGAAAGAATTCTAAGCGGCCTTATCCTAAAAAAGCCAGTGTTTATCGAGCCAAACTGCAAATTATTGATAAATTAATATAAGGAAAATTTAAATTCGCAAAACGCAAACGTTTGGCGATTTTCTGTCCATAGGTGAAACCTGGAAATTCGGGAAAATAGTGGCTTATGTTCCGGCAACTGATAGGGGGAAAAGCGTGCTACCGCGGCCGAGACGTACCGCGGATGATTAATTTAACGAGGTGGCATTTCAGATGACGGGAGTGGCAGTTCATCAGACTCGAACACGGAAAAATCGAACTGCCCCTTGCGAATAAGAGGCATCGGCTCAACGCGTGAAATCACGGTCGTAGTATTGCCGAGCCTCTCAAAACACCCCGGTGAATCAAACCAGATTTGACAGTAGCTGGTTTTTCGTTACACGAACGGCACGGAACCCACTATGAATATGAACGGTATCCGGCCATGAAAGACATCGGCCTCACCCCACCCGCGCGTAATAAAGATTCTGCGGATGCTTCGCCTCCGCGAAGAAAAACCAGCGCTCGGCAACGAGCCCCGCATACTGCACGAGCGAGGCCGCGGCCAGCAGCCCGAACGACACGTCAATCGAATGCAGGCTCGCGCCGAGCACGATCAACAGCACCGGCGCAACGAACGCAGCCGCGAGAAAAGCCCATTTAACGCCACGCAACGTCCCCGCCGACTTGCCGTGGAAAAACTCGCGCAGATTGAACGCGCCCGCCGTGAAGCCGCGCGTCACCTGCACGAGCTTCGGGTTGCGAATGCCGGTGGCGCTCTGCACGGTCGACTTCGGCCGCAAGCGCGCATTGCGCACGAGCGAGGCCGAACGGCTCGCGCATCCCGCCAGCGTCAGCAGACACGCGCAGATCGCGAGCCCGATCGTCAACGCAGGCGCGAGCCATGCGCTGAGCGCCGTCGCGAGCGTGAAACCCGATGCGCAGCCGAGCAACACGAAGTTGACGAGCGTAAGCGGCGTCGCCCATTCCTGCAGAAAGCGCAGGCAGGCATAGATCATCGCGGTGCAGACGAATAGCGCCACGCTCGCGAGCACGCCGAGCCAGCCGAGCGCAAGCGACCACGGCCAACCAAATGCGTGCGCGACGCCATACAGGCACGCGCAAGCGAGAAACGCGGGCAGGCACAGGCATTCGCGCGACAGCCACGAGGTGCGCCACATCGCAATCGCACGCCATGCGCGTTCGGGATGGCCGAGATGGAAGAACGACGCGATCAGTCCGAGGCCGCCCAGCACCACGGCCAATGCCGCGCCGGCGACGTAAAACGCGGTCGCGGCGGCCGGTTGCGCAACGAGACCCCACCACGCCGCACTCTCCACGCCGACGAGCGCAATCAGCAAGCCCTGCGCCGCGCCGCTCAAAGTCGTCAGGAATACGACGGAAAATGCCGGATTCATCGTGAGGTCTCGCTGTTGTTCATGCTGTTGTTCAGATGCGCTTCGCCATCGACGCGAGATGCAGTTCGCCGCGTCCGAGCTGCGCTTCGAGTTCCGATGCGAGTTCCGCTTCGGGCGAGGCCGGCATGGGCGTCGAACCGTCGGCCGCCGAGCCGGACGATTTGCACGCGCATGCGTCGCCACCGCAACCGGCGGACGTGGTCGGCACGCGCGGCAAATAATGATTCGCGGGACGCGTGCCCCACTCCGGCATCAACTGATAGCCGCCGCGCTCCCTGATCGCTTGCGACACGACGGACTGCGGATCGTGAATGTCGCCGAAGAGCCGCGCCGAAGTCGGGCACGCGAGCACGCAAGCGGGCTGGCGATCGCGCTCGGAGAGCTTGTCATCGTGAATGCGATCGACGCACAGCGTGCACTTGGTCATCTCCTTGCGCCCTTCGTCGAGCTCGCGCGCGCCGTACGGACACGCCCACGCGCAATACTTGCAGCCGATGCAGCGATCGAAATCGACCAGCACGAGACCATCTTCCTTGCGCTTGTAGCTCGCGCCGGTCGGACACACGGGCACGCACGGCGGGTCCTCGCAATGCAGGCAGGACTTCGGAAAATGGATCATCTCCGTGTCGGGGAAACTACCTGCCTCGAAACTCTGCACGCGGTTGAAGAACGTGCCGGACGGGTCCGCGTCGTAGGGGTTGAAGTCCGCGAGACTGCCCGACTCGCCCGACGTGTTCCACTCCTTGCAGCTCGTCACGCATGCCTGGCAACCCACGCACACGTTCAGGTCGATCACCAGCGCCATCTGGGTCATCGCATGCTCCTTGCCGTTGCTTCCGCCATCGTCAGCGTCATCTCATCGTTACTTGCGGCGGGCCGCGCCGCGCAGACGCGCCGCGAATTCGCCACGGCCCGCGAAATAGGTCTGCACGATGCGCGACACGACACCACCGCCGCCCACCGAGCCCGGCAATTCAGGCATCGCGGCGAATTGCGGCAACGTATGCCGCGCGTCGGCTTCGGCGGGATAGATCCGCACACGCACGTCGTACCAGGCGGCCTGCCCCGTCACCGGATCGGAGTTCGACAGACGCGCGGCCTGCCCATCGCCGCCGGGCAGTTCGTCGGTAATCAGGTGATTGAGCAGGAAGCCGCGCTGCGATTCGTTCGCGCCGGGGCCGAGATTCCATGCGCCGGCCGCCTTGCCGATCGCGTTCCATGTCCACACGGTTCCCGGCTCGACGGTTTCGCTGAAGCGCGCCATGCAGCGCACGCGGCCCCATTGCGATTCGACGTAGATCCAGCCGCCATCGGCAATGCCTTGTGCCGACGCCGTTTGCGGATTCACATAAAGATAGTTCTCCCCATGAATCTGCCGCAGCCACGCGTTCTGCGAATCCCACGAGTGATACATCGCCATCGGCCGCTGCGTAAGCGCCGTCAGCGGAAACCGCGCGAGATCGGTCGCGGCGCTTTCGAGCGGCGCATACCAGAACGGCAGCGGATCGAAATAGGTTTCGAGGCGCGCACGCAGATGCTCGGGCGGTTGTCGGCCGCTCGTGCGCCCTTGCGCCGCGAGCCTGAATTTCTGCATCACGTCCGAGTAAAGCTGGATCAGGATCGGCTCGCCGAATTTGCGGAAGCCGTTTTTGACCGCCCAGTCGAGATACGGTCCGTTGCAGTTGCGCATGTACTGCAAGGTCTCGGGCAAGCGGTAATGGAACACGCAGTTGTTCTTCGCGTACTGCTCCCATTGGCGCGGATTCGGCTCGCCCACGAGCGCCTTGTCGCCGTCCTTGCCGCGCCAGCCGATCAGAAAGCCGACGCCGGAATCGGGCGACGTGGTGTGATGGACGATGAAGTCGGGATAGTCGCGAAAGCGCCGCGCGCCGTCCGCCGTGGTGAAAGCCGGAAACTTCAGGCGCGCCGCAAGTTCGATCAGCACTTCCTGAAACGGCTTGCACTCGCCGGTCGGCGGCACGACCGGCACACGCACCGAATCGACGGGACCGTCGAACTCGGAGATCGGCCGGTCGAGCATCGACATCGCGTCATGGCGTTCGAGATAGGTCGTGTCGGGCAGGATCAGATCGGCGAACGCGGTCATCTCCGACTGGAACGCATCGCACACGACGAGAAACGGAATCTTGTACTCGCCGTTCGCGTGCCTGTCGACCAGCATCTCGCGCACCTTCATCGTATTCATCGACGAATTCCACGCCATATTGGCCATGAAGATCATCAGCGTATCGATCGGGTACGGATCGCCGCGCCATGCGTTGGTGATGACGCTATGCATGACGCCATGCACCGCGAGCGGATACTCCCACGAGAACGCCTTGTCGATGCGCACGGGGCCGCCGTGTTCGTCGACGAACAGATCCTCGGGCGCGGCGGGCCAACCGAGCGGGCCGGTCGCGAGCGGCGTATTCGGCTTGACCGCGTCGGGACTGTTCGGCGGTTTCGCCGACGGCGGCACCGCGCGCGGAAACGGCGACTTGTGACGAAAGCCGCCGGGCCGGTCGATCGTGCCGAGCAGCGACATCAGCACCGCCAGCGCGCGAATCGACTGGAAGCCGTTCGAATGCGCGGCCAGCCCGCGCATCGCATGAAAGGCAACCGGATTGCCACTGACCGTTTCGTGCGTTTCGCCCCAGGCATCGGTCCAGCGGATCGGCAGCGTGAT
The DNA here is from genome assembly GCF_017105025.1 of Paraburkholderia sp. Ac-20336. Taxonomy (NCBI): domain Bacteria; kingdom Pseudomonadati; phylum Pseudomonadota; class Betaproteobacteria; order Burkholderiales; family Burkholderiaceae; genus Paraburkholderia; species Paraburkholderia sp. Ac-20336. The sequence goes on from NZ_JAAGPS010000116.1 coordinate 5,233, forward strand.
GCGATGCCGGCGGCTCGTTTCGATCATTTCGCCGGCGAGACGGCGGATCGTTGCCGCCGCGATGCCGGTGATTTCTGCGGCCCACTCCGGCGTGCAAGCGGCGACGCGCTCGCGCAGCAACGCGAACGACGGCGTGACCGGTTTGCCGTCCTCGAGCGTATAGCGGCCGTCGAGCGCGGGCGTGACGCCCGGCGTGTGATGCGGCACCGCGCGCTGTGCGGCCGGGTCCCACCAGAGATGGTTCTGCGGAAACAGCGGATTGCCCACGGGCCGCTGCGGATCGCGCACGAAGAGGCCGAAGTTCTCGCTACCCTCGTCGAGATCGATCAGCTCGGCCGCATTCGTGTAGCGGCGCACGAACTCGTGATCCCACGCGTCGGCGGCGATCAGTTCGTGCAGGAACGCCATGAAGAGCGCGCCGTCGGTGCCGGGCTTGATCGGCACCCACTCGTCGGCAATCGCCGCATAGCCGGTGCGGACCGGATTGATCGCGATGAAGCGGCCGCCCGCGCGCTTGAACTTCGAGAGCGCGATCTTGAGTGGATTCGAATGATGATCCTCGGCCGTGCCGATCATGAAGAACAGCTTCGCGCTGTCGAGATCGGGCCCGCCGAACTCCCAGAACGAGCCGCCTATCGTATAGATCATGCCGGCCGCCATGTTCGCCGAGCAGAAGCCGCCATGCGCCGCATAGTTAGGCGTACCGAACTGCTTGGCGAAGAGACCGGTCAGCGCCTGCATCTGATCGCGGCCTGTGAACAATGCGAACTTCTTCGGATCGGTCGCGCGAATCGCGGCGAGGCGCTTTTCGAGCAGGTCGAACGCGACCTCCCACGAGACCGGCTCGAACTGCGCGCTGCCGCGCTCGGCGCCGGTCTTGCGCAGCAACGGCTGCGTAAGGCGCGCGGGCGAGTACTGCTTCATGATGCCCGAGGCGCCCTTCGCACAGATCACGCCCTGGTTGAGCGGATGCTCGGGATTGCCGTCGATGTAGCGCACCTCGCCATCGCGCAGATGCACGCGAATGCCGCAGCGGCACGCACACATGTAGCAGGTGGTGGTCTTGATGTCGAGCCGTTCGTTCTGCGTGCGGGCGCGATGCTCCATGGGCGATCTCCGGCGCGGTTGCGGATGAGCCGAAGCAGCGGGTCATCCGTGCTGCTCATACTACTCGGGCGGCTCATACGATAGCGACCATCGTATGCGCGTCGCCGTCACAAGGGAAATCGCGATTCGCGACGGAAACTATCCGGCTCGCCGATAGTTTCCGTTTGGCTTTCAGCGTTGCCGCCCCGCCGCGCCGTTCGGATTCAGATCGGCGTCAGCACTGGCTCGCCCGCGAAATGCCGCCGCGCGTTGGCGAGAAAGTTGTCGACCGACGCGGTGATCGCTTCCGGCGAGCGGCCGCCGACATGCGGCGTCAGCACCACGTTGCGCAGCCCGAGCAGCGCCTGCGGCGGTTCGGGCTCGCCCTCGTAGACGTCGAGCGCCGCGCCCGCCAGGGTTCCCGCTGCCAGCGCCCGGGCCAGGGCCGCCGTATCGACGACACTGCCGCGCGACACGTTGACCACGAAGCCGCGCGAACCGAGCGCCGCCAGCACGGTCTCGCCGATCAGATGCCGCGTGCCCGCGCCGCCCGGCGTCGCCACGACGAGAAAGTCGCTCCATTGCGCGAGTGCCGCGACGTTGTCGAAATAGCGCAGCGGCGAATCTTCGCGCGGCTTGCGGTTGTGGTAGCCGACCTCCATGTCGAACCCGGCGGCGCGGCGCGCGATCTTCGCGCCGATATGGCCGAGCCCGACGATCCCCAAACGTTTGTTCGACACATTCGGATGCAAGGGCAGATGATCGCGCCATACCCCTTCGCGCGTCGCCCGGTCGAGCTGCGGAATGTCGCGCACGACGGCCAGCAGCAACGCGAACGCGTGATCGGCGACGCAGTGATCGTTGGTGCCCGCGCCGTTGACGAGCACGACGCCGCGCGAGCGCGCGTGATCGACGGCGAGGTTTTCGTAGCCGGCGCCAAGCGCGCTCAGCAGTTCGAGTCGCGGCATGCGGTCGATTTCCGCGGCAGCAAGACCCGTCGTGCCGTTCGTCAGCACCGCGCGGATCGCCGCGCCGTGCGTGGCGAGCGCGGCTTCGCGCTGCGCCGGTTCGGGGGCGTAGACGACGTCGAACGCGGCCTCGACACTCGCGCGGCTCGCGTCGCTCAGAGGGATCAGAACCAGCAGGGATGGCTTCATGACGATAGTGTCCCGACGGGGTGAATGGACAAAGTTCGGACGGGGTTTGGACAGGGTTCAAGCCGAACCCATGATGCCCGAGTGTAGCAAGGTCGCGCGTGCGTGGCCGTCCCTTCGCCGCTTTGGCCGCTTTCGCCCCCCGGCGCCTGCGAAAAAAACGACGTCTCGCCAGTCTTTCGTTTCGGCGCGCGCGAAGCCGTCATAAAATAGCCGCACTTTCGATCCCGAGAACCTCATGCTGGATACCCTCACGAGCGGCTCTGCGCCTGTCAACGACGATTCCGGGATGTTCGAGCTCGCCCCCGTCTCGCTCTGGCTCGAAGACTTCAGCGGCGTGCAGACGCTGTTCGATGCATGGCGCGCCGCGGGCGTGACCGATCTGCGCGCCCATTTCGCGGAAGACCCGCACCGGGTTGCCGAATGCGCGCACCGCATCCGCGTCATCAAGGTCAATCGGCAGACACTCGCGCAGTTCGAGGCCGCCGACTTCGACACGCTCACGCATAACCTCGCGTCGGTGTTCCGCGACGACATGCTGAAGACGCACCTCGAAGAGCTGTGCCAGTTATGGGCCGGGCAATTGCACTTCACGAGCCACACGGTCAACTACACGCTCGGCGGACGGCGGCTCGACGTGCTGCTCAAGGGCGCCGTGCTGCCCGGTCACGAGGAACGCTGGGACCGCGTGCTCGTGTCGACCGAAGACATCACCGAACTCGAAGGCGCGCGGCGCCGCGTCTCGCTGGCCGAGCAGTACGCGCGCGGTCTCTTCGAGCATTCGCCGGTGTCGCTGTGGGTCGAGGATTTCAGCGCGGTCAAGCGCCTGATCGACGGCGCGCGCGCGGCGGGCATCAGCGATTTCCGCGTGTTTACCGACGTGCATCCCGAGTTCGTCGAACGCTGCATGGCGGAGATTCACGTGCTCGACGTGAACCAGCACACGCTCGGCATGTTCGCCGCGAAGGACAAGAAGACGCTGCTCGCGCGTCTCGCCGACGTGTTCCGCGACGACATGCGCCCGCATTTCCGCGAGCAGCTGATCGACCTGTGGGACAACAAGCTGTTCCAGCAGCGCGAAGTGCTCAACTACTCGCTCGACGGCAACGAGGTGCACGTGCATCTGCAATTCTCGGTGCTGCCCGGCCACGAGGATAGCTGGGACCTCGTGCTCGTCGCGCTCACGGACATCACCGCGCGCAAGAAGGCCGAGGCCTACCTCGAATTCCTCGGCAAGCACGACGTGCTGACGAAGCTGCGCAACCGCTCGTTCTACGTCGACGAACTGAACCGGCTCGAACGCAAGGGGCCGTGGCCCGTGACAATCATCATGGCCGACCTGAACGGCCTGAAGCGCGTGAACGATCAGCTCGGCCATGCGGCCGGCGACGCGCTGCTGCGGCGCGCCGGCGAAGTGCTCGCGAAGGCGATGGAGCTGCCGTTCCACGCGGCGCGTATCGGCGGCGACGAATTCGCGATCCTGATGCCCGATACCGACGAGCGCGGCGGCGCCGCGATGATCGATTCGATCCATCAGCTCGTCGAGATGAACAACCAGTTCTATCCGGGCGCACCGCTCAGCTTCTCGATGGGCGCGGCGACCTGCCAGCGCGGCGACCGGCTCGAAGCGGGCGTACAGCGCGCCGATCTGCTGATGTACGAGAAAAAGCGCGCGCACTATGAGAACCAGCCGGCAACGGATGCTGGCGAGTAAGGGACGCTACCGGACGCTGCCGGCCGGTCGATCCGATCGCGTGCCGGCACGGCTTCGCAACTCGCCCGCTCAGGCGCCCGGAAACCTCAGCTCGAAGCGCACCACGCCCGGCATCGGGCACACCGCGCGCGCGGTGCCGCCATGCAGATGCATGATCGCCTTGACGATCGCGAGCCCGAGTCCGTTCGATTCGGTGAAGGCGCTGCGCGCCGCGTCGCCGCGATAGAAGCGGTCGAACAGACGGTCCAGTTGCGCGTCCGGAATCGGCGCGCCCTCGTTTTCGACCGTCACGGTCGCGCCCTGCTCGTCCTGCGCGCCGCTCAGGCGCACGACCGTATCGCCCGCGCCGTAACGCACCGCGTTGACGACCAGATTGTTGATCGCACGGCGGCATAGCATCGGGTTCGCCGACACCACGCCGGCCGCATCGACTTCGAAGCGCATGCCGCGTTCGTCGGCGAGTCCTTCGAAATAATCTGCGATCCTGAGCAGTTCGCCTTGCAGGTCGACCGGCTGCCGCTCGATCGGCAAGCCCGCATGATCCGCGTGCGCGAGAAAGAGAATGTTCTCGGCGATATGACTGAGGCGATTCAGCTCTTCCAGATTCGATTCGAGCAGTTGCTGATATTCGTCGGCCTCGCGTGGTTGCGCGAGCGCGACCTGGGTCTGACCGATCAGCACGCCGACCGGCGTGCGGATCTCGTGCGCGAGGTCGGCGGAAAACTGCTGCAAACGTTGATAGCCGTCCGCGAGACGATCGAGCATGGCGTTGAACGCGCGCGTGAGCTGACGCAGTTCGAGCGGCGCGGCCTCGCTGTCGAGACGCACCGCGAGATTCGCCGGGCTGATCTGCGCGGCGCGTGTCGCGATCTCGCGCACCGGCCGCAGCGCGCGGCGCAACACGCAGTAGGCAAGCAACGTCGCGGCCAGCATGCCGATCAGCGTCGCGAGCACGATGCGGTTGCGGTACGCGGCCAGCATGCGCATTTCGTGGGTCATCGGGTGCCCCGCGATCACTTCGACTTCGGTGCCGTCCTCGCGCGCTTTCGCCGTGGCGACCGCCCAATGCACGGGCACACCGTCGGGCAGCAGCGTCTGGTGGATATCGGCGACGCCGGGCAGATTGCCCGCCGGACGCGCCGGCAAATCAGGCACCGCGAGATTGCCCGGATTCACGTCGACGAACGGCGCTTCGCCCGGGCGGCGAAACAGCAGCACGTCCTCCTCCGCGCCGAGCATCGTCTCGAACAGCAGCGGCCGCTTCTTCAATTCGCTGACCGAATAAAGATCGTGCACGATGCGGCTGAAATGCTCGACGCGGCCGGTCAGCACGACGTCGGCGCGGCGCTGCAGCGATACTTCGGCTGACTGATAGAAATACGCGCCGAGCGAGCCGATCACGACGCACGCGATCAGCGCGAACAGTATCGTCGTGCGTGCGATCAGCGAGCGTTCGGTCCACAGTTTCATGCGCCGTCGCCGAACGTGTAGCCGATGCTGCGCACCGTGTGAATCAGCTTCTTCTCGAACGGATGATCGATCTTCGCGCGCAACCGCTTGATCGCCACGTCGACCACGTTGGTGTCGCTGTCGAAGTTCATGTCCCACACTTCCGAGGCGATCTGCGAGCGCGACAGTGCCTCGCCCTCGCGCCGCACGAGCAGATGCAGCAGCATGAATTCCTTGTTCGTGAGCGGAATCTCGACGCCCTCGCGCGTGACCCGGCGGCGCAGCACGTCGAGCTTCAGGTCGGCCACCTCGAACACGTCGCTCTCGCGAATCACGCCGCGGCGCAGCAGCGTGCGAATGCGCAGCACCAGTTCGGTAAACGAAAACGGCTTGACGAGATAGTCGTCGGCGCCGAGTTCGAGGCCGCGAATCCGGTCGCTAACCTGATCGCGCGCGGTCAGGAAAATCACCGGCAGATCGCGCCGCGCGCGCAACGCGCGCATGATTTCCCATCCGTCGATGCCGGGCAGCATCACATCGAGCACCACGAGTTCGTATGCGTGTTCCAGCGCCATGTGCAGGCCGTCCGTGCCGGTACGCGCGAGGTCGACCGCATAGCCGCTCTCGCGCAAGCCCTTCTTCAGATAATCGCCGGTCTTCGGATCGTCTTCGATGACGAGAATGCTCATGATGCGCGCGGCTCCTGCCCACGGTTCGACATAATGGCCCGCGGCATATCCGATCGGCACGCTCCACACGCTTCGATATGCCCGAATATGCCCGATACGCCGCAATGGCCCTGGCGGCCATTCTACGTGGCCGTCACCCTGCGTTCATGACGTTTTTGTCATCCGCCTGTCACCGCGACGAGCCGGGGCGCGAGCTAGGCTGTGCGCACCATTCCCTGTTTCACCCTTCCTGGAGCAGCCTCATGAAGATCGTTTCCGCGCGAATGCTGCGCGCCCTCACCGCCCCCGCGCTCGCCGCCGCCCTGTTCGCCACGATGCCCGCGGCCCAGGCCCAGACCGCCGCGCCGACCGGCCTGCGCGGCACGATAACGTCGCTGTCGGGCGACGTGCTCAAAGTGCACACGCGCGACGGCAAGGACGTCGACGTGAAGCTGCCCGCCGACACGCCGATTCGCGGCGTCCTGCTCGCCAACGTCAACGACATCAAGCCGGACAGCTATGTCGGCACCGCCGCGATTCCGCAAGCCGACGGCACGCTGAAGGCACTCGAAGTGCACGTGTTCCCGGCCAGCATGCGCGGCTCGGGCGAAGGCCATCGCCCGTGGGATCTCGGCGCGAACAGCACGATGACGAACGGCACGGTCGGCTCGCTCGTGGTCAGCAACGGCCGCACGATCACGGTCAAGTACAAGGACGGCGAAAAGAAGATCGTGATTCCGCAGGACGTGCCCATCGTCAGCCTCGAACCGGGCACCCGCGCGCTGCTCACGTCGGGCACGAAGGTCGTGCTGTTCGCGCATAAGGAAGCGGACGGCTCGATGACCGCGAACTTCATCTCGGCCGGCGAGCATGGCGTAACGCCGCCGATGTAAGGCGCCACCCTTCCCTGTATTTCATTCGAATGGCCGCGCCCGCACCGGGCGCGGCTTGCCGCTTCTCTTCGCTGAGCGCTTTCCGCCGATGTCCGAACCGCAGGCAAAACCGCAAGCCATCCTGATCGTTCACCCGCTCGTCGTACGCGTGACGCACTGGATCAACGCGTTCGCGATGGTCTGCATGCTGATGAGCGGCTGGGCGATCTACAACGCCTCGCCGATCTTTCCGTTCACGTTCCCGGTGTGGGCAACGGTCGGCGGCTGGCTCGGCGGCTCGATCGCCTGGCATTTCGCGGCGATGTGGCTGCTGTGCGCGAACGGCCTGCTGTATCTCGCGTACGGCCTCGCAAGCGGGCATTTGCGGCGCAAGCTGCTGCCGGTTCATCCGCGCGAGGTGGCGCGCGATGCGGCGCTCGCCTTGCGCTTCAGACTGCCGCACGATACCGGCCGATACAACGCGGTGCAGCGCGCGCTCTATCTGCTCGTGCTCATGCTCGGCGTGTTGCTCGTCGCTTCGGGACTGTCGATCTGGAAGCCCGTGCAATTCTCGTGGCTAACCGCGCTGTTCGGCGGCTTCGACTTCGCCCGGCGCGTGCACTTCGTCGCGATGGCCGGCGTGGCCGGCTTCGTCGTCGTGCATCTGGCGCTCGTGCTGCTGGTGCCGCGCACGTTGCCGCCAATGTTCACGGGCCGCGGGCGCCGCGTCTCGCATGCCCCGTGCGAAGCGCAGGAAAGGACTCGCGCATGAACACGCCCAAACGAAACGACGGAACCGATAGCGCCGGGAGTGCCGAAAGTGCCGAAAGTGCCGCTGCCGCGCAGGATAGGCGCCGCTCGCGCATCCTTCTCGCCGACCACCAGCCGCAGATCGAGCAGTTGCAGCGACGTCTGTTCCTGCGCTCGTCGCTGTCGATCGGCGCGCTCGCGATGCTGTCGGGCTGCAACATGCAGGAAGGCGATTCCGTCGACAAGGTGCTGTGGGCCATGTCGCGCTGGAACGATCGCGTGCAGGCGTGGCTGTTCAACCGCAACAAACTCGCGCCGACCTATTCGGAACGCGAGATCACCGACCCGTTTCCGTTCAACGCGTTCTATCCCGAGTTCGACGCGCCCGATATCGACGGCTCGACCTACCGGCTCGAAGTGTCGGGGCTCATCGCCGACAAGCGCAGCTGGACGCTCGAACAGCTGCGCGCGCTGCCGCAGGTTTCGCAGATCACACGTCACGTCTGCATCGAAGGATGGAGCGCGATCGGACAATGGCGCGGCGTGCCGTTCCGCACGTTCCTCGAACGGATCGGCGCCGATCTGAGCGCGCGCTACGTGGGCTTCAAATGCGCGGACCGCTATTACTCGAGCCTCGACATGGCGACCGCGCTGCATCCGCAAACGCAATTGACGCTCGATTTCCGCAACGAGCCGCTGCCGGCCAAATACGGTTATCCGCTAAAGCTGCGTGTGCCGACCAAGCTCGGCTTCAAGAACCCGAAGCATATCGCGGCCATTTTCGTGACCAACACGAACCCTGGCGGCTACTGGGAAGACCAGGGCTACAACTGGTTCAGCGGCCTGTAGCCGCCTGTCGCCATCAGACCGCGGTGACATAGCGCGGCGCCGGCTTGGGCGGCTGCCGCGGCGGCGAGTCGTACACGGCACGCATGCGTTTGACTTCGTCGCCGGGGCTGAGGCCGAACAGGCGCTTGAACTCGCGGCTGAATTGCGACGCGCTTTCATAGCCAACCCGCGCCGCGGCCGCGCCCACATTCAAACCGTCCTGCACCATCAGAAGACGCGCGTGATGCAGGCGCGTGGTCTTCACGTACTGCATCGGCGAGGTAGCCGTCACCGCCTTGAATTGCGCATGAAACACCGCGAGGCTCATGCCCGCTTCGGCCGCGAGCGTATCGACGTCGAGCGAACCGTGATAGTCCGCATGAATGCGCCGCAACGCCTTCGCAATGCGGCCGAAGTGATTCTGATGCGTGAGCGCCGCGCGAATCGCATCGCCTTGCTCGCCGGTCAACACGCGATAACAGATTTCGCGCACGATGGCGGGTGCGAGAATGCGCGCGTCGAGCGGCGCGGCCAACGTTTCCATCAAGCGCTGCACCGCGTTGCTGAGTGCCGGATCGAGCGGTGTGGAATAGATGCCGACCGGCTCGTTCTGCGCGACGCCCTGCGTTTCGTTGAGGGCCATCAGCAACTCGGCGACCATCGTCAGATCGACGCGTACCGAGATGCCGAGAAACGGCTCCTCTACACTCGCCTCGGTCTCGCATTCGAACGGCAGCGGCACCGACAGCACGAGATACTGCTGCGCGTCGTACTGGAACACCTGATCGCCGAGATAACCGCGCTTGCGTCCCTGGCAGACAATCACGATGCTCGGCTCGTACATCACCGGCATGCGCGGCATCGGCTGATTCGCGCGCAGCAGGTTGACGCCTTCGAGACTCGTGCGCGTGAAGCCGACATTGGGTGCGAGAACCTCGAACAGTTCGAGCACGCGCTGCTGCGCGAGGTCTTGCGTGGCTGGGCGGACAACTTGGGTGGACATGACGGTATGGTGACAGGCAAGAGAATAATGCTTGAAATCTAGCATCAAACAGCCTGCCGTGCCGCTACCCAGGAGTTTTAGGCAAACCTTCAAGACGATCAGGTATTCCGCGAGCGGTGTCTGGCTCCTATGATGGGAACCCTGCCGGATCGTCCTTTTCGTTGCGCAAAGCGCGCCCGTCCATTCGTTGCCCTACCTCGCATCGAGTGGAGAATCGGGTCCGCTTCGCGCTTGCCGTCGTTCGCATCACGATCCTGTTTCATGCTGGGGTTCGCCACATCCGCAACGCAGGTTGCGTATCGCTGGCGCGCCGCCTTTTGCGCCATCATCTTTTTGCTGGAGCTACCCATGAGCACGACTTATGCCTATGCAGCAACCGACGCCAGCGCGCCGCTGGTCCCGTTCGACCTCGAACGCCGCGCGCCTCGCGCCCATGACGTGCAGATGGACGTGCTGTTCTGCGGCGTGTGCCATTCCGACCTGCACCAGGCACGCAATGAATGGAAGAACACGATCTACCCGCTGGTGCCGGGCCACGAGATCGTGGGCCGCGTGAGCGCGGTGGGCCCGAACGTGACGAAGCACAAGGTCGGCGATCTCGTCGCGGTGGGCTGCATGGTCGATTCGTGCCGCACCTGCGCGAATTGCGCGGAAGGTCTCGAACAGTATTGCGAGAGCGGTTTTGTCGGCACGTACAACGCCATGGATCGCGTCGACGGCCGGGTGACATACGGCGGCTACTCGACGCAACTCGTCGTCGACGAAGCCTTCACGCTACACGTGCCGGCCAGCCTCGACCCGGCCGGCGTCGCGCCGCTGCTGTGCGCGGGCATCACGACGTATTCGCCGCTACGCACGTGGGGTGCGGGTCCAGGCAAGAAGGTCGGCATTGTCGGCCTCGGCGGTCTCGGCCATATGGGCGTGAAGCTTGCGCATGCGATGGGTGCGCATGTCGTGCTGTTCACGACGTCGCCGTCGAAGATCGAGGATGCGAAACGGCTGGGTGCCGATGAGGTGGTGATTTCGAAGAACCCGGAAGAGATGGAAGCGCATGCGAACAGCTTCGATCTCATCATCAATACGGTGGCGGCGCAGCACGACCTGAATCCGTTTTTGAGTCTGTTGAAGCGTGATGGCACGCTGACGCTCGTTGGCGTACCGGAGCACGATCATCCGTCGCCACAGGTGTTCAATCTGATTCTCAAGCGGCGGCGCCTGGCCGGGTCGTTGATTGGGGGAGTTGCGGAGACGCAGGAGATGCTGCACTTTTGTGGGCGGTATGGCATTACTTCCGATATTGAAGTTATTCCGATGCAGAAGATCAATGAGGCGTATGAGCGGATGCTGAAGAGTGATGTTAAGTATCGGTTTGTGGTGGATATGGATTCTTTGAGGAAGTAGTGGGTGGTTTTGCCCGCGCAGCGGATGGTTTTTTTGCCTGCGACGCGGGGGTATGTTTTGTTGTTTTTATTTTTTTTGCCTGCGGTGGTTTTGTCGTTGTTCTGACTTTGTGGGCCTTTCCTTGTGTTCGTGTCGGTCTGTTGGTGTTGCCCCTGTGTGGGGCGGTGCTTCTTTGTCGTTGTTCTGACTTTGTTGGCCTTTCCTTGATTTCTTGGTGGTCTATTGGCGTTGCCCCTGTGCGGGGCGGCACCTACTTTCTTTGCGGCTGCAAAGAAAGTAGGCAAAGAAAGCAGCTTCACACCGCCAGCTCTTAAGCGGGTCCCCTGGCCTGGAGGGGATCGTGGTGCATCTGGAATCTGTCTCCTCGCGCACTCCGCGTAAGTGACAAGGCAGTCATTCTTCCGGCGGCGCTGCGCGCGCCGAACCCCAGCTCAAAAACCATCGGTTGTTTCGGCGTGTCGCCGAGGCGTAGTCGATGGCCCTCGCTTGCGAACGAACCCGCTGGTTCTCCTGGCAGCCCCGTCCGCGACGCACTCAGTGCGGAGTGGGAACGGATGATGGCTTTGTCACCTGCATTGAATGTGCGAGGGCACCGATTCCAGATGCACCACTGCCCCCTCCAAGCCAGGGGACCCGCTTAAGAACTGGCGGTGTGAAGCTGCTTTCTTTGCCTACTTTCTTTGCAGCCGCAAAGAAAGTAGGTGCCGCCCCGCACAGGGGCAACGCCAATAGACCACCAAGAAATCAAGGAAAGGCCAACAAAGTCAGAACAACGACAAAAAACCGCCGCAGGCAAAACCCTTTACCAGGAGCACACTCCATGATTGACCGAATAACCGCCATGCGCACATTCATCCGAATCGTGGACACCAACAGCTTCACCCGCGCAGCGGAGTCATTAAACATCCCCAGAGCAACAGCAACAACGATCGTCCAGAACCTGGAAGCCCTGCTGGGCACCGCGCTATTGATCCGCACGACACGGCGTCTAAGCGTCACGCCGGAAGGCGCCGCCTACTACGAACGCTGCGCGCAAATCCTCGCCGATATCGACGAGATGGAAGCCAGCATCCGTAATTCGACCGACAATCTGACCGGCCGTCTGCGTATCGAAATGCCGAACTCCGTTGCAACCGCAATCGTGTTGCCCGCTCTCGACGAGTTTCACGCGCTCTACCCGAATCTCGATCTCGCGATCGGCGTGAGCATCCGCACCGTCGATCTGGTATCCGAAGCAATCGATTGCAGCATCCAGCTCGGCGAATTGCCCGATTCGAGCCTCGTCGCGCGGCAACTCGGCACGCTCGAACACGTGACCTGCGCGAGTCCGGCTTATCTCGCCCGCCACGGCACGCCCGTCGATCTCGACGATCTGCATGCGCACGTCGCCGTCAATTGCGTGTCGCCGCATAACGGCCGCGAGTGTGATTTCGATTTCGAAGTGGACGGCGAAGCGCTCACGGTCAAGCTCGATGGCTTCGTCAGAGTCACCGACGAGCAGGCTTACCTGACCTGCGGCCTGCAGGGGCTCGGTCTCATTCAGCCCGCGCGCGTCGCCGCGCAGCCCTACCTCGATGCGGGATTGCTGCGCGAAGTGCTGCCGCAATGGAAACCGGTGCCGATGCCGGTTTCGATCGCGTATGTGAAAAACCGTCGCGTGTCGCCGCGCGTGCGCGCGTTCGTCGATTGGCTCGCCGAGCTGTTCGAGAAGAACGGCCACGTCGAGCAGGATCTGTCGCGCGTACGCCAGTTGCTGCGCGGGCTGCATCCCGCATAAAGCGCGAACCTGCTACGCGGCAATGCGCACGCACGCGGGGATGCGGCTCGTCACGAACTCGCGGTCCGTCAAGTCGAGCGGAATCACTTCTGTCTGATCGGCAAACGCAGCGCCGTTTGCGCCGCTTCAGGATCGAACCACCCGTTGAATCCGGCGGTTGCGGTGATAGGGCCGGGCACGTCGATCGCGCCACCACACCACGGTGGCGCCCATCGGCAACGCTTACTGCGATTCTTCAGCCCACACCGCGTTCTCGCGCGCCATCAACGCAGTCGACGCGGCCGGCCCGAACGTGCCCGCCGTATACGAGCGCGGCCGCTCGCCCGACTTCGCCCAGCCGTCGAGAATCGGCTCGGCCCATGCCCATGCCGCTTCGAGTTCGTCGCGGCGCATGAAGTGCGTGAGACGCCCGCGCACCACGTCGATCAGCAGTCGCTCGTACGCTTCGGCACGACGCTCGGTGAAAGCCTGCTGCAGGTCCAGATTCAGGCTCACCGGCAGCATATGCATGCCGCTGCCCGGTTCCTTCGCGAGCATCTGCAACTGGATCGACTCTTCCGGCTGCAACTGGATCACGAGCCGGTTGCCATAGTTGCGGCCACCGCTCGGAAAAATCGAGAACGGCAGATCGGAAAACTCGATGACGATTTCCGAGAGCTTCTTCTGCATGCGCTTGCCGGTGCGCAGGAAAAACGGCACGTTGGCCCAGCGCCAGTTGTTGATATGCGCGCGCAACGCAACGAAGGTTTCGGCGCGGCTGCCGGCCGGCACGTTGTCTTCTTCGAGGTAGCCCTTGACCGCCTCGCCGTCGACCGCGCCGGCGGTGTACTGGCCGCGCACCGTGTCGCGCGCGATGTCCTCGGGCGTCATCGGGCGCAGCGAGCGCAATACCTTGAGCTTTTCGTCGCGCACCGCATCGGGATCGAGCGACACGGGCGGCTCCATCGCGACGATGCACAGCAGTTGCAGCAGGTGGTTCTGCACCATGTCGCGCAGCGCGCCGGTCTTGTCGTAGAACCCCGCGCGGCTGCCCACGCCGACCGTTTCGGCCACGGTGATCTGCACGCTCTTGATGTACGGCGCCTGCCACAGCGGCCCGAAGATCGGATTGCCGAAGCGCAGCACCATCAGGTTCTGCACGGTTTCCTTGCCGAGGTAGTGGTCGATCCGGTAGATCTGCGCTTCGCTAAAGTGCTTGCCGACCGCGATGTTGATCTCCTGCGCGGAAGCAAGATCGTGGCCGAGCGGCTTTTCGAGCACGACGCGCGAATTGCCGTCGACGAGCGCCGCCGCGGAAAGGTTGTCGCAGATGTGCATGAACAGGTCCGGCGAGGTCGCGAGATAGAACACGCGGCGCACGTCTTCGCGCGAGGCTTCCTTCAGGCGCAGGTAATCGTCGGGCGAATCGACGTCCATGCGCACGTATTCGAAGATCGCGAGAAATTTGTCCCACGCCGCTGCGTCGAACGCCTTCTTCTCGATGAAGGGCTTCGCCTTCTGCTCCATGAATTCGCCGATGTACTGCTCGCGCGACCACGGCTTGCGGCCGATCGTGAGGATGCGGGTATCGGATGGCAGATTGCCGTGCAGATGCGCCATGTAAAGCGCGGGCAGCAGCTTGCGGAACGACAGGTCGCCGGTCCCGCCGAAGATGATCATGTCGAGCGGCAGTTCGGGTGTGGCAGAGGCTTGTTGGGTCGTCATGGCACGGTCGCAGCGTCGTAAGAGAAAAGGCGTCGATCAGAAATCAGCAGCCCGCGGGTCCGGCAGCGGAAATCCGCGGGCGTTTTTTTCCGGCAAACGTCTTATGGTGCAACGTTTTGCAATAGTTTGCACGGCAACATCTGCCCCAGGTTGGGGCAAGATGCCAAGCGGGCGCGAAAGCGCCCTGTTTTCAGGGTGTTTTCGACGACAACGCCGCGCGCGCGACCCGGCACGCGGCGAGGTCCCAGGCCGCGCAGCCCACGCTCTTGAACATCACGGGGCCGCCCGGCCGCGGCCCGGCATCGCCGAGCACCGTGGCAAGGCCGGCGACGCGCGCCCAGTCCACGCGCGCCTGGATGAAATCGCCGGCTTCGTGCTTCGCGCCGGCGGGATCGTCAACGAACAGGGCGCTGCCCGCGAGCGTGTTCGCGCCGATCTCGACCATCTCCGGCGTAAACGCGCCCACGCCGATCACGAGCCGTCCGGCACGCGCCGCTTCGTCATAGACCGGCTGGCGGCTCGTGGTCAGCGCGATCACGACGTCGATCGAGGCGGGAATGGAAACCGGGGTGGAAGCGGGGATGGAAGCGGAGGCCGCGGCGGCGCCTCGCGCGGGTTGGGCCGGCTGCGTCAGTACCCGCAGTTCGCGCGCCTTGCCGCGCTGCGCGGCGCAGAACGCCTCGGCACGCTCGGGCGCACTGCCCTGCACCCATACGCGCGCCTCGGGGTAAAGCTCGCCGATCGCTTCGAGATGATGGAGCGCCTGCGTGCCGGTGCCGATCAGCAGGAACTCGCGCGGCGCGGCGGGCATGAACGTCGCGACGCCGAGCATCGACATCGCCGCGGTACGGCGGCCCGTCACGGTCGGGCCGTCGAGCACGAACAGCGTCTCGCCGGTATCGGCGTCGAAGGCCATGACCTGGCCATGGATCGTCGGCAGATCGCGCGCGCGGTTGCTCGCGCACACGTTGACGAGCTTGTGGATCGCGAGATCGGGCGCGGTCGCGGGCATCGACAGCATGATGCCGCCCGCGTTGAGCGGCACCACGAGCCGTTCAGGGCTCGCGATGCGCTGCTGCGCATAGTCGAGGCTCGCGCGTTCGAGCGCCTCGACGAGCGCGGCGTATGGCATCAGCCGCGCGGTCGCGGCGGCGTCGAAGATCGGCGTGGGCGGACGGATCATGGGCGGGGCGTTCCAATCCTGGTGAGGGGTGGTGTTCGGTGGGCAGGACCGCGCGGGCCGGATGCGCCGGTGAGGCCTGATGGTGGCTCCGTGGCTTGCGAGCGGGCGGGGCTACCGCACAGGCACAGACATGGGCATGGGCATGGGCATGGGCATGGGCATGGGCATGGGCATGGGCATGGGCATCACCGTAACCGAGCGCGGCGAAAATGACCAGCCGCGCGGATCATGCCCGCGTTCGTGCTTGCGCGCCCAGGTGCCGCCCCGCTTTACCGGTCACCTGGCGCGTCGCCAGCCTCGTATCGCCAGCCCCGCATTGCCAACCGCTTACTACCACGCGCCCTTGTCGCCGCCCTGCCACACTTGCCGTCCTGCCGTTGCCGAACACCGCACGCCGCCGCTACCGTGCGCCGAACGTCAGCGTCATCCCGCGTCCGGCATAGAACCGCGCCATCGTCGCGAACGGCAGATACACGTCGGCCTGATGCGGCGCGACGCCCGATGGATTGTGAAACCACGCGCCCTCGCGATCGCGGCCGTGCAGCAGGATCAGATGACCGCCCTGCCGCTGGTTCGGCCGTTCGGGATAGCGGATTTCGGGGCTCACCGAAACGATCGCGAGCGTGTCGGCCGCGAGGCGCGCGGCGATCTCTTCGAGCGACACCTGCGGCAGCACGTCGACCTCGATGCCGAACGCAGCGCCCGCCCACTCGGCAAACGGCCGGTAGATCAGGCCATCGACGCCGCCGTCGTCGCGCAGCCGGTACACGCCATGCCGCAGCGCTGCGTCGAGCAACGCCGCGCGCGGCGGATGGCCGATGCGCCAGTAGTCGAGTGCCGATTCGAGGCAGGTGAGTCCGCAGAGCCGTTTGGCCCAGTAGCGGTAGCGCTCGGGATCGGCGAAACCACTGCGGCGCCAGTGCGGGTCGTCGCACGGATCGCATTGCCGCTCGACGATGTCGCGCACCCATGCGGGGCTGCCCCATTGCGTGTAGTACGGAACGCCGGTGTGGCGCAGTGCGGGTTCGGTCATCGGTCGTAGCGGTGATTCGCGATTATTCACGGTCATTCACAGTCGTATCGGCGGGTCTCGTGGAAAACAAAAAGCTTTACAGCATGCTGCGCGGCCGCTGCATCGTGCCGTCGAAGAAACGCCCCAGACGGAACGCGGACAGATCGAGCGACGGGCGGCCGCCATCGTTGAGTTCCGCGAGCAGCTTGCCGACGATCGGCCCCATCGCGAAACCGTGGCCGCAAAAGCCGGTGGCGATCGTAAGGCCCGGCACCTGCGACGGCGCGTCGATCACCGGAATGCCGTCGGGCAGCACGTCGATCAGACCGGCCCACGCTTCGACCACCTGCGCGTCCTTGAGTGCCGGAAACAGCGCCCGCAGTTTGGCAAGCGCGCGCGGCGCGTGGCCCGCGTTCGGCTGCGGCTGCGGATCGCGCGGATACAGCACGCGCGCTTCGTCGAGCGCGCCGCCCGGCAGGCGCTCGCGCAAGTCGCGCAGACACGCGCCGTTCAGGTGGAAGCTGAACTTCTCGCGCTGCTTCCACAGCTCGGGCAGGAACCACTTGAGCGCGCGGAAATGGCCGAGCGTCATGTCGACATCGACCTGCATGTCGTCGGCGAGATTGATCGCGCCGTTCGCGCGCTGGCGGATGCCGAGGCCGTGCCCCCAGAACGTCGACGCGGTGATGGCCGGCAGCGGATTGGTGCGCATGCAGGTGCCGCGCACTGCCTGCTGCGGCAATTCGAGGCCGAGCGTGCCGAGCAGTTTCCAGCTGCTCGCGCCGGCCGCGCAGACGAAGCGCGAGGTGCGCAGCATCCCGCG
>NZ_JAAGPS010000117.1:0-22851 GCF_017105025.1 Paraburkholderia sp. Ac-20336
GGCCGGCGCCGAAGACGGCGTCGTACCGGTGGCGAGCGGCGCGGGCATCGGCGTACCCGAAGCCGCATTGTCGGCACTCGCCGGGTTTTCGGCGGTGGCGGCCGCTTCCGGCGCCGACGCGGCGTCCTGCGCGGGCACCTGGCCTTGCGCCACAGCGTCCGATGCGCCGGTCTCGTTACTCGCTGAACCGCTCGCGCTCGCTTTCAGACGCGCGAGCCACGCGGACGAATCGCCGACGTTGGTGCGCCACATGCCCAGCGCGATGACCGCAACGACGATCGCCGCGATTCCCCACAGCCATGAACGGCTCTTGTGACCACTGTCACCCAGTGTTAACGAAACCTTGCCGCGCGGCAGGTCCTTGCCCGAGGACGCCGGCATCGACAGATTCGGCGCCGGCACACCCTTCTCGCGACGCAGCGCCGCCGTGAACGGCGCCGGATCGGCGCCGAGCATCTTCGCATAGCTGCGCACCACGCCAAGCGCGAACGTCGTGTCCGGCAAATGGCTGATGTCGCCCGCTTCGAGCGCGCCGAGCTTGACGACCGACACTTTCAGCCGCGCCGACACGTCTTCGATCGTCCAGCTCTTCGATTCACGCAATTGGGTCAAGCGCGCGCCAACGGCCGCCAACGAATCGAGCGCCGGTTGCACGGCGGGCTGCACCGCCGCCCGCGCAACAGGTGCCGGGTGGCCTTCGTTCGTGTCTGTTTCGTGCGGCTGCGGGTGCTGCGGCTCACTCATCCCAAATCCTTTCGCGTCGATTCTTTTTACTCGTGCAACCGGACGGGCTCGAGCCTCACGTCCAAATCGCAGACCGTTTATAACAAAATGCGCGGCTTCGTGCGCCGCTTCCGATCGATTCTGCAAACTTTCTTTTCAGCCGAGGGCGGCATGGGGGCCTTTCCTCGCTCGCAGGGGTTTCCGCGCGAACGCCGGCGCCATTCCGCCCCGGATGCTTACACGGCGCGAACCTCGATCACCTTCGCCGCCTTCCCGGAACGCTCAGCAAGACGCGTGCGGTCCTTCACCGCACCGGCCAGCTGACCGCAGGCAGCATCGATATCGTCGCCGCGAGTCTTGCGCACTGTCGTGACGACACCCGCGTCCATCAACACTTGCGCAAACCGCTTGATCTGTTCCGGCTTCGAGCGAACGAGGCCCGATTCGGGGAACGGATTGAACGGGATCAGATTGAATTTGCACGGCACGTTGCGCGTAACCGCCAGCAATTCGCGTGCATGCGCCTCGCTGTCGTTCACGCCGTCGAGCATGCAATATTCGAACGTAATGAAATCGCGCGGCGCGACCTTCAGATAGCGTTCGCACGCCGCCATCAATTCGCGCAACGGATACTTTTTGTTCAGCGGCACCAGCATGTCGCGCAACGGATCGTTGGGCGCGTGCAGCGACACCGCGAGCGCCACCGGCAGATCGGCGCCGAGCCTGTCCATCATTGGCACGACGCCCGAGGTGGACAGCGTCACGCGCCGGCGCGACAGGCCGTATGCGTTGTCGTCGAGCATCAGGCGCATGGCCGGCACGACCGCGTCGTAATTGAGCAGCGGCTCGCCCATGCCCATCATCACGACGTTCGTGACGACACGCTCGCCCTTGCTGTCGCCGCCCATTGCGCGACCGGCCGCATCGCCGCGCGACGCGCGCAGCGCAAACTCGGCCATGCGCAACTGGCCGATGATTTCGCCGGTGGTGAGATTGCGGGAGAACCCCTGCTTGCCGGTCGAGCAGAACCGGCAGTTGACCGCGCACCCGGCTTGCGACGACACACACAGCGTGCCGCGCGTTTCTTCGGGGATATACACGGTTTCAACGGCATTGCCGTTGCCGACGTCGATGAGCCACTTGCGTGTGCCATCGGTCGAAACATGGTCGCTGACGATGCCGGGCATCGAGATCGTGGCGCGCCCCTTGAGCTTTTCGCGCAAGGACTTCGCCAGATCGGTCATGCCGTCGAAGTCGGCAGCGTTGTATTGATGAATCCAGCGCTGCAACTGTTTGGCGCGAAACGGTTTCTCGCCCAGGCTGTCGCAATAGGCGACAAGCCCTTGGGCGTCGAGGTCGAGAAGGTTGACGGTGGGACTGCTCGTCATATCGAATCCTGCCATTTCAGTGCGAGACTGCGTTCATGCAACAAGCTGCATGAACGCAATGCCGTTCGCGCCCATTCCTGCTGCTTTTACCTTACTACTTTGCCGGGCCCCGCGTGCGATTCGTGCGATAAAACTGTTCGGCTGCACGAACCGCGCGACGCGAGAAACCGCTTCAAACACGCCTGCAGGCGCCCGTTCGCGCCTGGACGCCCGAAGCGAACACCTAGCTCGAGCGCGCGGCGCTTAACGCGAGTAGACGTTGACTTGCGGGAAGAAGAATGCGATTTCGACAGCAGCCGTTTCCG
Source organism: Paraburkholderia sp. Ac-20336 (assembly GCF_017105025.1). Classification (NCBI taxonomy): domain Bacteria; kingdom Pseudomonadati; phylum Pseudomonadota; class Betaproteobacteria; order Burkholderiales; family Burkholderiaceae; genus Paraburkholderia; species Paraburkholderia sp. Ac-20336. Next base: position 2,417 of record NZ_JAAGPS010000117.1, read on the forward strand.
CTGCGTCCGAACCGTGCACTGCGTTAGCGTCGATGCTGTCGGCGAAGTCGGCGCGGATCGTACCCTTTTCCGCCTTCTTCGGGTCCGTTGCACCCATCAGATCGCGATGCTTCAGGATCGCATTTTCGCCTTCCAGCGCTTGCACGACGACCGGGCCCGAAATCATGAACTCGACGAGATCCTTGAAGAACGGACGTGCGGCATGCACGGCGTAGAACTTCTCGGCGTCGGCACGCGACAGATGAACCATGCGCGATGCCACGATCTTCAAACCAGCGTTTTCGAAGCGGGTGTAGATCTGACCGATCACGTTCTTCGCCACTGCGTCCGGCTTGATAATCGACAGGGTGCGTTCGATCGCCATAAAAACTCCAAAAAATTAAGAGGTTACAGATTTAAATGAATCCGCTATTGTAGCATGTTCCCGTGTATGATTGCATTGAACCCTTACAGTATTGAAAGAATCCACCCGAAGGGTTCAAAATACTGGTAGCGTAAGCCTGTGCGCGAAGTCCGGGGTATTGAAACTCCCGGCCGCCGCGCTAATCTTAGGAATGAATGCGGCGCGCCCCGCGCAACGGATGTCCGCCGGCGCTTCGCGAATTGCCGCATCATCCCGCATCGCCCATTACGCAACACGCTTCTGAGGTAAGGAGAGACCATGAACGAACATCCGTATATGTTTGGCCGCAACGGCGCGGTGACCACGGCCGAAACGCGCAACCGCGTGCTACGGAACACCTACTGGCTGCTCGCGCTGTCGATGATTCCGACCGTACTCGGCGCATGGGTCGGTCTCGCCACGGGCTTCTCGCTGTTCGCCGCCACTAGCCCCGCTATGAGCATGCTGGCGTTCTTCGCGATTGCCTTCGGCTTCATGTTCGCGATCCAGCGCACCAAGGACAGCGCCGCCGGCGTGTTCGTGCTGCTCGGCTTCACGTTCTTCATGGGCCTGATGCTGTCGCGCATCCTCGCGTTCGTGCTCGGTTTCTCGAACGGCCCGTCGCTGATCATGCTCGCGTTCGGTGGCACTGGTGTGATCTTCGCGGCGATGGCAACCATCGCCACGGTCAGCAAGCGCGACTTCTCCGGGCTCGGCAAGTGGCTCTTCATGGGCGTGATCGTGATCCTGCTCGCGTCGGTCGCGAACATGTTCCTGCAACTGCCGGCGCTGATGCTGACGGTTTCGGTCATGGCCATCGTGATCTTCTCCGCCTACATCATGTTCGACGTGCAGCGCGTCGTGAACGGCGGCGAAACGAACTACATCACCGCCACGCTCGCGATCTACCTGGATCTGTACAACGTGTTCGTCAACCTGCTCGCGCTGCTCGGCATTTTCGGCGGCAACCGCAATTAAGTCCGACTGATCGCGCGGCGCGCTCTTCAGGTGCCGCGCTCAAAAGAAAAGCCCATGACGTTTGCTCGTTATGGGCTTTTTTCATTGCGTCGCACGCGACAATAAATGTACGCGTCAAGGCAAACGGAATCGCGTCAAACCGAAAGCCACGCAAAGCCATCACTTTGCGAGGCGACGACCACGTCAGTGGACACCGCGCCGAGCACGCCAGCCAGCGCGGCCTGCGCCAACTCCGGCAGATTGTTCTGCTGACTCAGGTGCGCGGCAACGAGGTGCCGCAGGCGGGAACGATCGAGCGAGGCCAGGATGTCGGCCGCCGCGTCATTGTTCAGATGCCCATGATTGCCGCCGATACGCGCCTTCAGTGACGCCGGGTAGCGGCTGCCCGCCAGCATCTGCACATCGTGATTGCATTCGAGCACGAGCGCGTCGCAGCCGCTCAGCACCGCGCTGATATGCGGCGTGGACGTCCCGACGTCGGTCAGCACGCCGAGCCGGCTCGCACCATTCGAGAACACGTATTGCAGCGGCTCGCGGGCGTCGTGAGGAACGGTATAAGGAAGAACGCTGAGGTCGCCGATCGTCACCGCCTCGTCGCCCCACAGCACCTGCAGATCGACATCGGCTTCGTCGGCACCGACCGCGCGCGCGGTGCCCCAGCTCATGTACAACGGAATCGACCACTTGCGGGCCAGCGTCAGCGCGCTGCCGATATGGTCGCTATGCTCATGCGTGATAAGAATCGCGTCGAGACCTTCGACGCTCGCACCGAGCCGCGTCAGACGCCGTTCGACTTCACGCGCGGAAAAACCGCAATCGAGCAACACGCGCGTAGTGGTCACGCCGCTTTGCGCTTCCACCAGCAGCGCGTTGCCCTCACTGCCGCTGCCAAGACTGGCGAACCGCACGGCCCGCCTAGTTCAACTGCGCGTGCAGCAGCGACACGATGCGCTGCGCGTCCGACGAGGTGTCGATCTGCCCGTTCGCGTCCACCACCGCGACCTGCGTCACCGTATCGCCCTTCGCGCGCACGTTGACGAGGAATTCCTGACCCGGCTTGCGCGCCGAATTGCCGCTATAGAACAGCTTGCCGAACAGCCCTTCCCGCTTCAGCTCCTGCATCGAATCCGCGTAGCGCACGTAGTAGATGCCCTTTTCGCGATCGCGGTTGTCGACGGTGAAGTTGGTGCGGTCGAGCGCCAGGCCCACGCGCAACCATGCACGGTCGAACGACTCCTGCAGATCGAGCGTCGACGCGCCCGCGCTCTGCTCGATCGTAGCCGGCGCCACGGCCGGGTGCGCGTCGGTCAGCAGTTGCTTCGACTGCGCCTCGGTCAGGCCGAACTTCTGCATCAGCTTGGCGAGAAACATCGCTTCGAGCGCCGGATCGCGCGGACGCTCTTCCCAGCGCGACGACGTCTTGTCCTGCCCCGTCAGCACTTCTTCCATCGCGCTATGCGTGATCGAGATATCGGTGGCACCGCCCGGCCCGCGCGAGACGAGCGTACGGAAGCTGTCGCGGGTGCCCGACGAATACGCGAAGTCGATGACCTTGCCCACCGTGCGGCGGAACCAGTCGTCGGGAATGTTTGCGCGGTTTTCAGCCCAGTCGGTCGCCATGATGCCGGTTGCCGGTGCGTCGGTCTTCAGCACGAAGCCGTTTTCCTGCCAGAACTCCTGCAGTTGCGGCCACAGCTGCTCCGGCGAGCGGCCGTCGACGACCAGCCAGCGGCGGTCGCCGTCGCGCTCGATGTGCATGCCGAGCGGGTCCTGCGCATTCGGCTGGCCTTCGGTCGTATTGCCAGCCGCCGTCACCGCGCGTGCGGTCGCACCGCCCAGCGCCAGATTGGCGGGCGGCGCCACATAGCGCTGGTCGGTCGGCGTGCTGCTCAGATCGCTCGGCACGGCGAGCGGCGGCGCACTCGACGTCGTCTTGTAGTTGACGCGATCGGAAGCGAACCAGTCGTTCAGCGTGTCACAGCCGGCGAGCGTCGTCAGGGCAAGCGCCAGCGCCGCCATGCGGGTTGCGTGGAGGGAAAGTGCGGAACGTTTCATGAGGTCCTTCGTGATGCTGGAACGCGATGCCTCGTTCGATCTGCCGGGAACGTGGGCTGAAGCGACGTCGGTTAAGGAAATGCCGGTGGCGGCCTGGCGTAGATACGGGCGAACTGTCGGGCCGGCCCGCTTAACCTAGCAGGCCCGCTTCGCGCAGCGCGCCGCGCACCACATCGTGGTATTGCGCGTCGAGCGGCGTAAGCGGCAAACGGATACCGCCCTGCACACGCCCGAGTTGCTGCAGCGCCCATTTCGTCGGAATCGGATTCGCCTCGGCGAACAGGTACTTGTGCAGCGACAGCAGTTTCAGATGAATTTCGCGCGCGGTCTTCGCATCCGCGGCGAGCGCGGCCTTGCACAGATCGCTCATGGCGCGCGGCGCGACGTTGGCCGTGACCGAGATATTGCCGTGGCCGCCGAGCAGCATCAGCGCGATCGCGGTGGGATCGTCGCCGCTATAGATGCCGAAGTGGGCCGGCGCCGCCTTGATCAGATGCGCGGCGCGGTCGATGTTGCCGGTCGCTTCCTTCACGCCGACGATGCCCGGCACCTGCGCACAGCGCAGGATGGTCTCGTTGCTCATGTCGGCAACGGTGCGGCCCGGCACGTTGTAGAGGATCACCGGCAGGTCGACGGTTTCGGCGATCTTCGCGAAATGGCGGTAGATGCCTTCCTGCGTCGGCTTGTTGTAATACGGCACGACCTGCAGCGTCGCGTCGGCACCGACGTCCTTCGCATGCCGCGTCAGTTCGATCGCCTCGGACGTCGAATTGGCACCCGCGCCAGCGATCACCGGAATGCGGCCCGCGCAGTGCTCGACCGCGGTCTTGACCATGAGCACGTGCTCTTCGACCGACAGTGTGGCCGATTCGCCGCTCGTGCCGACCACGACGAGCGCGTCCGTCCCTTCCGCGACGTGCCAGTCGACCAGTTTTCGGAACGCCGGCAGATCGAGGCTGCCGTCTTCGAACATCGGGGTGATGATGGCAGGAATGCTGCCGCGAATCTGCACGCCGCCGTTGGCGCCGCTCTGGTTGCCGTTAGTCATGAAAAGCCATGAATATGATCAGGTAAACCGCGATTGTAGCGGATTAGCCCGCCAACTCGTAACAAGGCGGGGCTGTTGCCTGGGGGGGATCATGCGCGGGCGCCGGCTCGCGAATCGCGCAGATGCGCTGAACGTAGGCCGGGCGCGGTTCCGCGAGAAATCCATCCTGAAATGCGACTACCCGCAACTGGCCGCGCACCCTCTCGAGAAGCTCGCCCGGCGCCAGTAGAAACGCCGGGTTGGACGGTTTGCCGACGCTTTCGTTGCCTTGCGCGAAGGTCTCGTAAACCAGTACGCCGCCCGGCGCGAGCGCGCGCAGAAGGGATGGGAAAAGCGGCCGGTGCAGATAGTTCGTCACGACGACCGCAGCAAATCCGGCGGTGTCGGCAAGCGGCCACGGCGCGCCTTCGAGGTCGGTCACGAGCGGGGTGACGAGCGGCGCGTCGCGCAACATGCCGAGCGCGGCCGCGTCGCGGTCGAGCGCCGTCACCGGATGCCCGCGCGACGCGAAAAACCGCGCATGACGCCCCGCGCCCGAGGCGACGTCGAGCACCGCGCCACCCGGCGCGACCAGATGCGCCCAGTCGCGCACCCAGCGCGACGCTTCACCGAGGCCGTGCATGCCGGCGGCAGTGGGTGTGCTCATTGCTGCGCGGCGGTAGCTCGATGGCCCATCAGTTGTACGACAGCCCCATCGCCTCGCGGACGTCGCGCATCGTTTCCGTCGCGAAGCGGCGCGCCTTGTCGCAACCGTCGGCGACGATCGCACGCAGCAGCGAGGGGTCGTCCATGTACTTCTGCGCGCGCTCGAGCATCGGCTGCTGCTCGCGCAGAATGCCTTCGATAACCGGCTGCTTGCAGTCGAGACAGCCGATGCCCGCCGAGCGGCAGCCCTTCTGCACCCACTCGTGCGTCGCTTCGTCGGTGTAGACCTGGTGCAGTTGCCACACCGGGCATTTGTCCGGATCGCCTGGATCGGTGCGGCGCACGCGCGCCGGGTCGGTCGGCATCGTGCGGACTTTCTTCGTGATCGTTTCCGCGTCTTCGCGCAGGCCGATCGTGTTGCCGTACGACTTCGACATCTTCTGGCCGTCGAGACCCGGCATGCGCGACGCTTCGGTCAGCATGGCCTGCGGCTCGACGAGGATGATCTTGCGCGAGCCTTCGAGATAGCCGAACAGACGCTCTCGATCGCTCATCGACAGGCTCTGCGATTCCTGCAGCAGCGCCCGCGCGCGTTCGAGCGCCTCGTCGTCGCCTTCCTGCTGATACGCGTTGCGCAGCTCGTGATAGAGCTTCGAGCGCTTGCCGCCGAGCTTCTTCGCGGCCTCGTTGGCCTTTTCCTCGAAACCCGGCTCGCGGCCGTACAGGTAGTTGAAGCGGCGCGCGATTTCGCGCGTCATTTCGACGTGCGGCACCTGGTCTTCGCCGACCGGCACGAGCGAGCCGCGATACAGCAGAATGTCGGCCGCCATCAGCACCGGGTAGCCAAGGAAGCCGTAGGTGGACAGGTCCTTGTCCTTGAGCTTTTCCATCTGCTCCTTGTAGGTCGGCACACGTTCGAGCCAGCCGAGTGGCGTGCTCATGCCGAGCAGCAGCGCGAGCTCGGCATGCTCGGGCACCTTGCTCTGGATGAACAGCGTTGCCTGGGCCGGATCGATGCCGGAAGCGAGCCAGTCGACCAGCACGTCCCAGACGTTCTTTTCGATCACTTCGGGCGTTTCGTAGTGGGTCGTCAGCGCGTGCCAGTCGACCACGCAGAAGAAGCACGGGTACTCGGACTGCAGCCGCACCCAGTTTTTCAGTACGCCGTGATAGTGGCCGAGGTGCAGCGACCCGGTGGGCCGCATGCCGGAGAAGATACGGTCTGGGAACATGGTTATTTAAAAAAGCGAAACAAGTGGAGTCAGAATTGCGGTAATCGCGCTATAGCCGAGCGTGACGAGCGGCTTTAACCAGAAACGCGTGAGCGTGCCCGTCATGACGAGCGCCATGACGATGAAAAAGCCGTACGGTTCGAGCCGCGCGAGCGAAATCGCCTGCTTCGGCGGCAACAGCGCCATCAGCACGCGGCCGCCGTCGAGCGGCGGCAGCGGAAAGAGGTTCAGCACGCCGAGCACGAGATTCACGCCGACGCCCGCGCCGGCCATGCGCGTGAAAAACGGTTCGTCGATATTGAGCACCGCGAGCACGACGCCGAACACGCCCCACGCCAGCGCCTGGATGAAGTTGCACACGGGACCGGCCGCCGCGACCCACAGGCTGCCCCAGCGCGGATTGCGCAGATTGCCGAACGCGACCGGCACCGGCTTCGCGTAGCCGAACATGAACGCGCCGCTCGTCGCGAAATAGAGCAGGAGCGGAATCGCGATCGTGCCGAGCGGATCGATATGGCGCATCGGGTTCAGCGACACGCGGCCGAGTACGTAGGCGGTGTTGTCGCCGAGCCAGCGCGCGACGTAGCCGTGCGCCGCTTCGTGCAGCGTGATCGCGAAAATAACCGGAAGCGCGTAGACCGCGACGGTCTGTATCAGGGAAGAATCCATATGCCGTTATTGTAACAATGCGCTTGCGCGCGTCTGCCCGCTTTCGCTCATGCCGCTTCCGCGAGGCCGAACGGCGCGAGCGAACCCCGCCCTGCCCGCACCAGTACGGGCTCCGCGCCGGTCAGGTCGATCACGGTGGACGGCTCGCATACGCAAGGGCCGCCGTCGATCACGAGATCAAGCTGCTTTTCGAGCCGCGCGCGAATGTCCTCGGGATCGTTCAGCGGCTCGGTTTCGTCGGGCATGATCAGCGTCGAGCCGAGCAGCGGCTGACCGAGTTCCTCGAGAATCGCGAGCGTGATCGCATGATCCGGCACGCGCAGGCCGATCGTCTTGCGCGACGGATGCGAGACGCGCCGCGGCACTTCCTTCGTCGCCTGCAGCACGAACACGTACGGGCCCGGCGTCACCGATTTGAGCAGCCGGTACTGCCGATTGTCCACCATCGCGAAATTGGCGAGCTCCGACAGATCGCGCACGAGCAGCGACAGCAACTGCTTTTCATCGAGCCCGCGAATGCGCCGCAGACGCTCGACCGCATCCTTGTCGTCGAGATGGCAGGCGAGCGCATAGGTCGAATCGGTCGGCAACGCGACCACGCCGCCGTCGTTGATGATCTGCACGGCCTGCTTGACGAGGCGCGGCTGCGGATTGTCGGGATGAAGCCGGAAGTATTGGGACATGGTGGTTCACGATGACGGCGGATGAACGGCTGCGGCTGGCATGCGGCAAACGGATCGCACGTGCCCTGCGAATGGAGGACGGCTGGCCCGCGGAATGCAATGCCTCGAAGAGGCATCCGCATGGCACGGCGCCGCCAGGAGGCTGGTGCGCACGCGCTCGCCTGATCGGGCCAGCCCGCGCGCGTGACGTGCCGTCATGGCACGGCGCGCGGTCACAGCCAGCGTTCCCAGACAGGCTTGAGATCGGCGGGCAGCGGCGGCAGCGCGCCGAGTTCGATGCGGCCCTCGCCGGGCGCGTGGAAATCGGACCCGCGCGAGGCCTCGAAGCCGAAGCGGCGCGCCACGTCCGCGTATTCGCGATACTGGTCGGGCGTGTGGCTGCCCGTGACGACCTCGATCGCCTTGCCGCCGAGATCGATGAATTCGGCGAAAAACGCGTCGAATTCGAGCGGTGAATACGCGTAGCGACCCGGATGCGCGACGATCGCCTCGCCGCCCGCGGCCTGGATCCAGCCCACCGCGTCGGCGAGTTTCGCCCAGCGGTGCGCGACGTAGGCCGGCTTGCCGTCGCCGAGATAGCGGTCGAACACTTCCTGCGTAGTGCCGCAGTGGCCGTGCTCGACCATGAAGCGCGCGAAGTGCGTGCGCGACATCATGTCGGGATTCGAGACGTATTCGAGCGCGCCCTCGTACGCGCCGGGAATGCCGAGCACGGCCAGCTGCTCGCCGATCGCCTCGGCGCGCGCGGCACGGCCGTCGCGCGTGCGCGCGAGACCGTCGATCAGAATCCGGCTGGTCGGATCGATACCGAGCCCGACGATATGCACGGTGCGCCCCGCCCATGTGACCGAAATCTCGACGCCGCTCAGATAGCGCATACCGAGCGCTTCGGAGGTGGCGCGCGCTTCGTGCTGACCGCCGACTTCGTCGTGATCGGTGAGCGCCCACAGCGTCACGCCGTTCGCGTGCGCGCGGCGCGCGACGTCGGCCGGCGCGAACTGGCCGTCGGAAACGGTGGAGTGGCAGTGAAGATCGGCGTTCATCGTGGTCCTGGAGAGATTCTCCAGCCATTTTACTGCAACGCAGTAAGGGCCCGCAGGGCTATCTTGCGGTGGCGGCTGCGGGCGCTTGCTGTGCACGCTTGCTGCCGGCACTTGCTGCATGCGCCGGCGCCGGACGCGTGCCGCGCCGCGTCACGGCGGATACGGGCCGCGGGCTCGGTTGCGGGCGCGGATAGAAGCTCGAATACAGGCAAGCGCGCCTGCGCGCAGACGGCCCAACACTGGCAACAAACGCCGCCCCCCCTAAAACCTCTCCAGACCTTCGCAATGAAGCCGCCTAATAAAGCCGCCTAAGCGCAAAACCCCTCGATCAGCGCCGCGATCTGCTCCGGCTGGTCGTGATGCACCATGTGCCCGGCCTCGTCGATGATCTTCTCGCGCCAGTCGGGAAACGCCTGAAAACGCGCCTTGAATTCGTCGAGCGGAATCTCGCCGGCGATCTGCGCGAGCGTCGGCGACCCGGCGGCCTCGACGTGCAGCACCCTCGCCCTCACCTTGCGCCATACGGCCATCACCTCGTCGAGGCGATACAGCGTCGGCCCGCGCACCTTGTGCGCGGGGTCGGCGAGCAGCATGAAGCGCCCTTCGCCATCCGGCTTCGACCAGTGCCGCGCGAGAAACTTCGCGCGCCGCGGATCGAGCCGCGGATTGGTTTTGGTGAGGCGCGCGGCCACCTCGTCGAGCGACGCATAGCGCCTCAGTTGCAGTGGATCGCGCAGTTCGTCGAGCCAGTTGAGCAAGCGCCTGGGCGCCTGCGCCGGATGCGACGGCGCGAGCCCGAAACCTTCGAGATCGACCACGCGCCGCACGCGCTCCGGCCGCACGCCCGCGTACACGCACACGATGTTCGCGCCCATGCTGTGGCCGACCAGATTGACCTCGCCTTTTGGCGCGTAGTGGTCGACGAGCGCGTCGAGATCGCCGAGATAGTCCTGAATCCAGTAGCTGCCGCCGCCGCGCTCGGCAACCGGCCAGTCGGACAGGCCGAAGCCGCGCATGTCGGGCGCGATCACCTGCCAGTCGCCGCCGAGCGCCTCGACGACGAACTGGAACGAGGCCCCCACGTCCATCCAGCCATGCAGCATGAACAGGATCGGCGCGTCGGGACGGCCCCAACGCCGCACGTGCAGACGGACGCCGCGCACGGCGACGAACTCGGAGCGGGAAGTATTCATGAGCGGCGCACCCACAAAAAAGAATGATCGTTCGATTATAGAGACCGCCGGCTGATACGGGGAGAGCGATTATCGAAGCGGTGTTCGGTCGTCCGCGTCGGTCGGGTCCGGCGTCGGCCCCTGCGGTTGCGGTTGCGGCTGCGGCTGCGGCTGCGGCTGCGGCTGCGGCTGCGCGTCGAGCCCCGCGAGCGCGGCGAGTTCGGCTTCATCGAAACCGGCGTCGCGACGCGCTTCGAAATTGAACGGACCGCGTAACTTCGGCGCGTGGTACTGATCGGCGAGACGCTGATAGGTCTCGTGCGGATCGAGCCCGTGCGCCCCGCACAGGTGGCGGAACCAGCGGTTGCCGATCAGCACGTGGCCGATCTCGTCGCGCAGGATCACGTCGAGAATCGCCGCCGACGCCTGATCGCCCGCCTGCTGCAAACGCGCGCGAATCGGCGGCGAGGCGTCGAGGCCGCGCGCTTCGAGCGTGCGCGGCACCAGCGCCATGCGCGCGAGCACGTCGCCGCGGGTGCGCTCGCACATGTCCCACAGGCCGCCGTGCGCCGGGAAGTCGCCGTAGGCATGGCCGTATTCGGCGAGCCGCGCGGCGAGCAGCGAGTAGTGATAGGCCTCTTCGGCGGCGACCTTGAGCCAGTCGGCATAGAACCCGGCGGGCATGCCGGAGAAGCGCCATACGGCGTCGAGCGCGAGATTGATCGCGTTGAACTCGATGTGCGCGAGCGCATGCAGCAACACCGCGCGGCCCTGCGGCGACTGCATGCTGCGCCGGCCGAGCTGGCGCGGCTCGACGAGTTCGGGCCGCACGGGACGGCCCGGCAGGCCGGCCGGCTCGGTCAGTTCGAGATCGGCGTGACAGACGGCGCGACCGTCGAGCACAGCGGCATACAGTGCGCGAGCCGCATCCGCCTTGATGGCCGGATCGCTGTCGCGCAAGGCGGCGAGCGCAACACGGCGCGCGCACGAAGGCTCGTCGCGGGAATCCGATGCGCAGGACATGGATGAAACAGGCGAAGCGGCGGACGTCATGGGAAGCGGATCGGCAACGAAATCAACTGAGGCAACGGATAAAGCGGCCGGAGACGCTGCGGTAAACGTGGCCAAGTCGAGCCCCGCTCGTACCGCCAACGCGCGACAAAACGCGCAGAAGCGCCACGGCATGCGGCCCACGCGACGAGTGGCCATGCGTAACCGCTACGCACAACAAGCCCATGCGGCGACGAACCGGACACCACGGCGCCGCTTCTCCCACGTTCTCGCCGGCAATCACCGCGAAATCGCAAGCGCGCACCTTGGCGCGCGCACCGAGCGGCCCGGCCACACAACCGTTTACAATACCCGATTCGACCATCCGGCGCGCCTGCGGGCGCGTCCGTCAGGCCCGCGAAGTCAGGCCGGCAACGCGCGACAGCGGCCAGGCGCCGCATGCGGCGACCGATCAACAGGAGACATTGTGACGATTTACAAGCTGGGCGAAGCCGCCCCGAACATCCATGAAAGCGTGTTCGTCGCGGATTCGGCGAACATCATCGGCAACGTGACGCTCGAGGAAAACGCGAGCGTGTGGTTCGGCGCGACGCTGCGCGGCGACAACGAGCCGATCACGATCGGCGCCGGCAGCAACGTGCAGGAAAGCGCGGTGCTGCACACCGACCCCGGCTATCCGCTGACGGTCGAGCCGAACGTGACGATCGGCCACCAGGTCATGCTGCACGGCTGCACGATCAAGGAAGGTTCGCTGATCGGCATTCAGGCCGTGGTCTTGAATGGCGCGGTGATCGGCCGCAACTGTCTGGTCGGAGCGGGTGCCGTCGTCACCGAGGGCAAGGTGTTTCCCGACAATACGCTGATTCTCGGCGCGCCCGCCAAGGTCGTGCGCGAACTGACGGAAGCGGATATCGCCAACATGCGGCGCGGCGCGGCAAGTTATGTCGAGCGCCGCGAGTATTTCAAGGCGCAGCTCGTGCGCATCGGCTAGACGGCCGGCGCGCGCGGTGCGCAATGACGCGGCATCGCGCCGCGTCACTCCATCGAGGAAAAGTTGTGAGCGACCAGTTGCAAAAATTCATGTTCAGCGCGGCGCCGGTGCGCGGCGAGATCGTTTCGTTGCGCAATACGTGGCAGGAAGTATTGACGCGGCGCGATTATCCGGCGCCCGTGCGAACGATCCTGGGCGAAATGATGGCCGCGTGCGCGCTGCTGTCGGCGAACCTGAAGTTCGACGGCACGCTCGTCATGCAGATTTTCGGCGATGGCCCGGTCAAGATGCTGGTCGTGCAGTGCAGTTCGAACCTGACGATGCGCGCCACCGCGAAGCTCTCGGGCGAGAACGGCCCGGCGCTCGAAGACACGACCTCGCTCGTCGATCTCGTCAACGCGAGCGGCCACGGCCGCTGCGTCATCACGCTCGACCCGGCCGACAAACAGCCCGGCCAGCAGCCGTACCAGAGCATCGTGCCGCTCTCGGGCGTCGACGGGCCGCTCAAGTCGATCGCCGAGGTGCTCGAACACTACATGCATCACTCGGAGCAGCTCGACACGCGCATGTGGCTCGCGGCGAACACCGAGCGCGCGGTCGGCATGCTGTTGCAGAAGCTGCCCGGCGACGGCGGCATCGTCCCGCATCCGGGCCAGCTCGATGCGGACACGTGGGAGCGCGTCTGCACGCTCGGCGGCACGCTGTCGCAGGACGAACTGCTGAAGGAAGAACCGGAGACGGTTTTCCGCCGGCTCTTCTGGCAGGAAAACGTGCTGCATTTCGAGCCGGTCACGACGCGCTTCGAATGCACGTGCTCGCGCGAAAAGGTCGGCGCGATGCTGAAGATGCTCGGCCGCGACGAAGTGGACGGCGTGATCGAAGAACGCGGCCACGTCGAGATTCACTGCGAGTTCTGCAACCAGCGCTACGAGTTCGACCCGGTCGACGTCGCGCAACTTTTCGTGGCAAGCGGACTTTCACAAGGCGTGACGCCGGCTACCGATCAGCGGCACTGAGGCGGCAGCGCGTGCCTGGGCAGGTTGCGTGAACGTCCGAGCTTGCCCTGGCTGCCGTGCGTGATAGGTGCTTCGTCGCTTTTCATAACGGCAGCCGCCACCGCGCCGCCCACTGCCGTCATGGCTCGGGCGGCGCACTGGCTTTCTCCGGCCGCGGCCTTTCTGACCGCCGAGCCTGATCGCCGTGGTGAATGTGCGTTGAACCATTCGCGCCGCTCACGGCACATGTCGGCCTCGCCCGCCAACGCGTCGAACCGATGGAGATTCGAACATGAAGCCCCCTCTTTTGCTGATACGTCATGCGCGCACGTTGACCGTACTGGCCATGGTCGCGGGTAGCGCCGCACTCGCCGGCTGCACGATCGACCCGCCTGGCCCAATGCCGATTCTGAGCCGCCTGCCGTCCGATCAGGCCCCAGCGGCCGGCACCGGTCAAACGCTGACACCGGAAGAGCGTGCGCGCTATGACGCGATCGATCGCCAGGTCATGTACGAGCAGAATCAGTCGATGGCCGCAGAAGCCGCCGCTCAGGCGTGGTCGCGCTATGGCTCGCCAGCGCCGCCCATCACCGTGACCGGCGGCTTTTCGACCGGCAGTTGGGGACGGCGCGGATGGGGCACAGGCATTGGCGTCGGCTTCGGGCCGTACTGGGGTTGGTAGGATCGACGGCGACAGTACAAAGGAACAGGGCAATAAAAAAGCGCGGTTCAAAATGAACCGCGCTTTTTTTGCGTCCTTCGTGACTGACTCAGCCGAGCCCATTGAGCCCGTTGAGAGCCCACCAGGCCGGGACAACGCATCCAACTTCAATGCGCCGGCTTCTTCTCCTTCGCTACCGTCTTCCCGCCACGCTTGCGATCCGGCTTCGCGCGCGACTCCGGATTCGGCACCACGTGCAGCGGCGCGGCCGATACCTCGCCGCGCGTCGACGTATTCACCGACGGACCGTTCGATGCCGGCAACGGCTGGTTCGGCGACACGAACTGCACGAACACCTCGCCGTCCTTGACCATGCCCATCTCGTAGCGCGCCCGCTCTTCGACCGCGGCCGTGCCGTTCTGCAGATCCTGCACCTCGCCCTGAATGCGCTCGTTGCGCACCTTCGCGTCGGCATTCTTTTGCAGTTGCTGCGCGAGTTGCCCTTGCAACTCATGCACGCGCAGCCAGCCGCCATGCCCCCACCAGAGCGGGTACTGGATCAGCGCCAGCAGAACGATCAGGACAGCAGTGACAAGCCGCATGAAGTAAGCACAATAAATACGCGCCGCCCTGCGCTATACGCAGGGCGGCGAGGTCAATCAGAAACGAAGGATAACCGTCTCATCGATCAGCGCGAACAAGCTGCTGTTTAGCGCAGATTGTAGAACGCCGACTTGCCCGGGTAGCTCGCGATATCGCCGAGATCTTCCTCGATGCGCAGCAGCTGGTTGTACTTCGAGATACGGTCCGAACGCGACAGCGAACCGGTCTTGATCTGGCCCGCGTTGAGACCCACCGCGATATCGGCGATCGTCGAATCTTCGGTTTCGCCCGAGCGGTGCGAGATCACGGCCGTGTAGCCCGCGCGCTTCGCCATCTCGATCGCCGCAAAGGTTTCCGTCAGCGTGCCGATCTGGTTGATCTTGATGAGGATCGAGTTCGCGATGCCCTTCTCGATGCCTTCCTTAAGGATGCGCGTGTTGGTCACGAACAGGTCGTCGCCGACCAGTTGCACCTTCTTGCCGAGCTTGTCGGTCAGCACCTTCCAGCCTTCCCAGTCGCCTTCGTGCATGCCGTCTTCGATCGACACGATCGGGAACTTGTCGGCGAGGTTCGCGAGGTAGTCCGCGAATTCCGTCGACGACAGTTGCAGGCCTTCGCCCGCCAGCTGGTACTTGCCGTCGTGGTAGAACTCGCTCGCCGCGCAGTCGAGCGCGAGCAGCACGTCTTCACCGGCGCGATAGCCTGCTTTCTCGATCGCCTGCAGGATCGTGGACAAGCATTCCTCGTTACTGCCGAAGTTCGGTGCGAAGCCGCCTTCGTCGCCGACGGCCGTGCTCATGCCGCGATCCGACAGGATCTTCTTCAGCGCGTGGAACACTTCGGCGCCGCAGCGCAGTGCTTCGCGGAAGGTCGGCTGGCTGACCGGCACGATCATGAATTCCTGGATGTCGAGGCTGTTGTTCGCGTGCGCGCCGCCGTTGACGATGTTCATCATCGGCACCGGCAGTTGCATCGCGCCCGAGCCGCCGAAGTAGCGATACAGCGGCAGGCCGGCTTCTTCAGCGGCGGCCTTCGCGACGGCCATCGACACGGCCAGCATCGCGTTCGCGCCGAGGCGCGACTTGTTGTCGGTGCCGTCGAGTTCGAGCAGCGTCTTGTCGAGGAAAGCCTGTTCGGAAGCGTCGAGGCCCATGATCGCTTCGGAGATTTCAGTGTTGATGTGCTCGACGGCCTTCAGCACGCCCTTGCCGCCGTAACGGCCGGCTTCGCCGTCGCGCAGTTCGATCGCTTCGCGCGAGCCGGTCGACGCGCCCGACGGCACCGCTGCGCGGCCCATCGTGCCCGATTCGAGCAGCACGTCGCATTCGACGGTGGGGTTGCCTCGCGAATCGAGAATCTCTCGACCGATGATGTCTACGATAGCACTCATGGTTTCCTCAAAGAAATGACGTTGAATTCTTTACTGTGACACTGTATCGCGCTGCCGATCCGGAGTTGGCGCTTAAGTGCCGACTCCTGTCCCCTGCAAAGCACCCGCCGGTCTCCCCGACAGACAACTCGCGCGCCGATACGTTCGACGGCCATTATGCGAAAACGCCGCGCGCCGATTATCGAGGTGGATCGTGAAAATCGCGACACGCGGCGCATGCCTGAATCAGTTGAAATCGCTTTCGAGGAACGGCCCGCGCTTGACGGCCTGGTCGAGCGTGACGAGCGTCTCGAGCAGATCGGCCATGCGCTTGAGCGGCACCGCGTTCGGCCCGTCCGACTTCGCCTGCGCCGGGTTCGGATGCGTTTCCATGAAGAGACCCGCAACGCCCACCGCGACCGCGGCACGCGCGAGCACCGGCACGAATTCGCGCTGGCCGCCCGAGCTCGTGCCCTGGCCGCCCGGCAACTGCACCGAGTGCGTCGCGTCGAACACGACCGGCGCGTTGGTCTCGCGCATGATCGCGAGCGAACGCATGTCCGACACGAGGTTGTTATAGCCGAACGACACGCCGCGCTCGCACGCCATGAAGCGGTCTTCCGACAGACCCGCTTCGCGCGCGGCGTCGCGCGCCTTGTCGATCACGTTCTTCATGTCGTGCGGCGCGAGAAACTGGCCCTTCTTGATATTGACCGGCTTGCCCGAGCGCGCGCAGGCGTGAATGAAGTCCGTTTGCCGGCACAGGAACGCCGGCGTTTGCAGCACGTCGACAACCGACGCGACCTGTTCGATTTCGTGTTCGGCGTGAACGTCGGTCAGCACCGGCAGGCCGAGCTGACGCTTCACTTCCGACAGGATGCGCAAACCTTCGTCCATGCCCAGACCGCGGAACGACTTGCCGCTGCTGCGGTTGGCCTTGTCGTACGACGATTTGTAGATGAACGGAATGTTCAGCTTCGCGCAGATTTCCTTGAGGCGGCCGGCCGTGTCGATCGTCATCTGTTCCGATTCGACGACACAGGTACCGGCGATCAGGAAAAACGGCTTGTCGAGACCGATTTCGAAATCGCCCAGCTTCATGCTTTCTCCCTGACTGCGTTCGCGGTGCGCGACTGCTGATGCGCCAGCGCCGCCTCGACGAACGACTTGAACAGCGGGTGGCCATCGCGCGGCGTGGATGTGAATTCCGGGTGGAACTGCACGCCGACGAACCACGGGTGCATGCTGCGCGGCAATTCCATCATTTCCGGCAGATCCTCGCTCGGCGTACGGGCGCTAATGATGAGGCCGCCGGCTTCGAGTTGGGGCACGAAACGGTTATTGACTTCATAACGGTGGCGATGGCGCTCGTTCACGTCGCGGCCGTAGATTTCCTCGGCCATCGTGCCGGGCTTGATCGGGCAGCGCTGCGAACCGAGGCGCATGGTGCCGCCGAGGTCCGACTCTTCGGTGCGCTTCTCGACGCGGCCTTCGCGGTCGTACCACTCGGTGATCAGCGCGACCACGCGGTTCTTCGTTTCCTGATCGAACTCGGTGCTGTTCGCGTCCTTCAGGCCGACCACGTCGCGGGCGAATTCGATCACGGCAAGCTGCATGCCGAGGCAGATGCCGAGATACGGCACCTTCGCTTCGCGCGCATAGCGGATCGCGGCGATCTTGCCCTCGGTGCCGCGCCGGCCGAAGCCGCCCGGCACGAGCACCGCGTCGAGATGCCTGAGGCTCTCGACGCCTTGCGTCTCGATCTCTTCGGAGTCGATGTACTCGATGTTCACGCGCGTCGACGTGTGCATCGACGCATGGCGCAGCGCTTCGATCAGCGACTTGTACGACTCGGTCAGATCGACGTACTTGCCGACCATGCCGATCGTCACTTCGTGCTTCGGATTCTGCAGCTTCTCGACGAGGTCGGACCACATCGCGAGGTCCGCGGCCTTCGGCGTGAGCCTGAGCTCTTCGCAGATGATCGCGTCGAGCCCCTGGTCGTGCAGCATCTGCGGAATCTTGTAGATGCTGTCCGCGTCCCACACCGAAATCACCGCGTCTTCGGGCACGTTAGAGAACAGCGAGATCTTCGCGCGCTCGTCGTCCGGAATCGGACGGTCGGCACGGCACAGCAGCACGTGCGGCGAGATGCCGATTTCGCGCAGCTTCTGCACGCTGTGCTGGGTGGGCTTGGTCTTCAGTTCGCCGGCCGTGGCAACCCAGGGCACGAGCGTCAGGTGCACGAAGCACGCGCTGTTGCGGCCGAGGCGCAAGCTCATCTGACGCGCGGCTTCGAGGAACGGCAGCGATTCGATGTCGCCCACCGTGCCGCCCACTTCGACGATCGCGACATCGGGCTCGCCGCACGTCGCGGAAGCCGCGCCGCGCTCGACGAATGCCTGGATTTCGTTCGTGATGTGCGGGATGACCTGCACCGTCTTGCCGAGATAATCGCCGCGGCGTTCCTTGCGGATCACCGATTCGTAAATCTGGCCCGTGGTGAAGTTGTTGGCCTTGCGCATCTTCGTGCTGATGAAGCGCTCGTAGTGGCCGAGGTCGAGGTCGGTTTCCGCTCCGTCTTCCGTCACGAACACTTCGCCGTGCTGAAACGGGCTCATCGTGCCGGGGTCGACGTTGATGTACGGATCGAGTTTGAGGAGGGTGACTTTGAGACCGCGCGATTCGAGGATCGCGGCGAGGGAAGCGGCGGCAATACCCTTGCCGAGGGAAGAAACTACGCCGCCGGTGACGAAAACATATTTGGTCATCGCTGGATGCTCGCGGGAAAAACGGATTATACCGTAAAGGATAGTCCCGACCCAGCAAAAAACGACCGGCCCGGCGCGCGCCGCCCCCTCCTCGCGTGCAACCCAGCGCCGCCATTTGCCACGCAAGTCGCACGCGCAGCGCCTCAGGCAAGCCGCTCCAGTTCGCGCAACATCCGCTGCACCGCGCGCGCCGTTTCGATCGGCCGCTCCATCGGATACAGATGGCTGCCTTCGATCCACTCAAGGTGGCCGCCGGTCGCGCGGCGCGTCGCATCGAGACCGGCCTGGCGGATTTCCTTCGAGCGCGTGCCGGCGATGAAACCGACCGGCACCGGCGCGCCGTGCGCGAGCCGCGCGCCAAGCGTGTGCGGCAGCGTGCGGTAAATCCGGTATTCGGTGCGGCGGTCGAATGCGAGCGCGCGCGTGCCGTCCGGCGCGCTCTGCGGAATGCCGAAGTCGATGTAGTCGGACAGCATGCGCTCGTCCCAGCGCGCGAACGCCGGCTTCGAATGGAAGTGCCGCCACGCTTCGTCGCGGCTTGCCCACTGCGTGCGCCGGGTGCGCGTCGCGGCGGCCGGCGAGAGCCGTTCGTCGAGCCCGGTCCATTGCGAGACGCGTAGCATGCTGCTGCGCCAGCCGGCGATCACCGGCGAGTCGAGCATCACCACGCCCCTCACCCACTGCGGCTTTTTCAGCGCGGCCATCAGCGACAGATAGCCGCCCAGCGAATGTCCGACGAGCCATACCGGCTGCTCGTACGCGCGGCCGATGTCTTCGAGCAACTGCTCGACCAGATGCGGCCAGTCCTGCGTGACCGGAAAGCGCGTGTCATGGCCGATACGCTCGATGAAGCGCACCTCGTAGTCGTCGGAAAGTTCGGCGAAAATCGTCCGGTAGGTGGAAGCCGGAAAGCCGTTCGCATGAGAGAAATGAATGATGTTTTTCAACTGCGGCTATCTCCGTTTCTGTTTTTTGCGTGCGCCTTTGACAGGCGTCTCGCGCGCTCAACGCGCCATCCAGTAGCGCCGCCGCGTCTCGCGATAGCGCTCGAGCGTGAGCGCGGGGCCGTCCGCGCCGGGATCGACGTCCACCCGCACCGCGCCGTCCCGATCGCTGCGCCCGAGTTCGATATGGCGTGCCTCGTAGCGCTCGAACACGCCCGCATTCGGATGATGAAAACGATTTTCGTAGCCTACCTGAAATAGCGCGATGGACGGCTCGATAGAGTCGAGGAACGGCTCGGTCGACGAGGTCCTGCTGCCATGATGCGGCGCCATCAGCACCTGGGCGCGCAAGGCGCCGCGATCGCGCGCGAGCAGCGTGCGCTCGACCGGCGCCTCGATGTCGGCGGTCAGCAGGGCCGCGAAACGCGCCGTCTCCGCGCGAGCGCGCGATGTCGCGGCGAGCCCCGCGCGCGGCAACGTGCTGACCCTGAGCACGCAGCAACGATCGTTGTTCTTGCCGCTCGCGGGCCCGGCATCCGGCCACAGTATCGCGAATTCGACGCCGTCCCATTGCCAGCGCTGCCCGGCCGCGCACGGCAGCGTCCGCGCGCCGTGCCGCTGCGCGTACGGCCACAGCGCATTGTCCGGCGCGAGCGAGCCCACCATCTGACGCACCTCGATCGCATCGAGCACGGCAGGCACGCCACCCGCATGATCGGAATCGGCGTGGCTGACGATCAGCGTGTCGAGCGTCGTCACGCCCTGTGCCTGCAGGAACGGCACGACCACGCGCTCGCCCGCGTGTGTCGATTCCGCGCCCGGCCCGGCATCGAACAGCAATGCGTGATGCGCGGTTTGCACGAGGATCGACGCGCCCTGCCCCACGTCGAGCGCCGTCAGACGGAACGCGCCCGCCGGCGCGGCAAGCGCGCCGTCCGCGCTGGGCATCAGCAACGGCAGCCACGTCAGCGGCGCGACCCAGCGCAGCGGCCAGCCGCGTGGCGCGAGGCACCAGAGCACGCCGACCGCCGCCGCGGCAAGCGCCCATGCAGCGGGTTGCGGCAACCACCAGAGCGTCCAGCGCGGCCCCGTCAACCCCTGCAGGCCGAGCGCGAGCACGTCGAGCAACGTATGGGCGACGTGCCACGCGAATGCGTCGAGCGGCGCGGGCAACGCAACGCCC
>NZ_JAAGPS010000010.1:0-94296 GCF_017105025.1 Paraburkholderia sp. Ac-20336
TGCGTCGTTGCCCCGCGCGGGCGCCACCTCGACGCCGGCGCCCGTCAATGCCACGCCGGGTCAGGTCGTGGCGGGCGGCAAGGTGCCCGACGAAGCCACGCACGCGGCCGTGCTCGCGCGTCTGCGCGAGACCTACGGCGCGGCCAACGTGGTCGATCAGATCGAAGTGGGCGACGTCGCCACGCCGCCGAACTGGTCGGCCAACGTGCAGAAGCTGCTCAGCCCGCAACTCAAGCAGATCCACAAAGGACAGCTGAAGATCGACGGCACGCAGATCGACGTGCGCGGCGAGGTCGGCAACGAGGCCATGCGCCAGCAGATCGCGAGCGACATGGCTACCGCGCTCAATCCGACTTACACGATTCGCAACGGACTGCACGTGAGCGCTTCCGAGCAGGGCCTGCTCGACCAGACGCTCGCGAACCGCACGATCGAGTTCGAAACGGGCAGCGCGACGCTCACGCCGCAAGGCCGCGCGATTCTCGACCAGATGGCGGCCGTGCTTGCGAAGCTGAATACGCGCACGGTGGACATCATCGGGCACACGGACAACGCCGGCAATCGCACGTCGAACATTGCGTTGAGCCAGGCGCGCGCCGATGCGGTGAAGGGCTATCTCGTGACGAAGGGCATTTCGCCGCAACAGATGACGACGACGGGCGTAGGCCCCGACCAGCCGATCGCGTCGAACGATACGAGCGACGGACGCGCGCGCAACCGGCGCATCGAGTTCCGCGTGGGGCTGTGAGCACGGTCCGCGCGGGAGCGGGCGCCTTATCGGCCTGTTGCGCGCGGTTTGCGTGACTTGCGTGGTTTGCTCGGCGTGGGCACGCCGAGCGCAAGCGATACCGAGGCCGCACGTCTCATCGATAAACGCGCCTAGCCCGCATCGTCCGTCTTCACGCCCAGCATCTCGCGAATATGCGCGAGCGTGCCGTCGTCCTTCACCACCGTCGAGAGCCACTGATGCAGCGGCATTTCCGCCCACTCGGCGGCTTTGTCCGCGAGATAGGCGGCGGGGCTGTGCGGCTCGGTCTCGCGAAAGAAAACGGCGACCGCGCGCAATTGCGCAACGGCCTCGGCGCGGCTCTGGATGCCCGCGTGCGTGCGGACCGGCATTCGAATCGGATTCGCCATGGTGTCCTCGACCGGCAAAGGTGTCCTGAAGCTCGGCTCCGCGCGCTCGTTCGCCGCGGATACGCCGGCGTGCGGCACGGCCTGCCCTTGTTCCTGTTCTTGCTGCTGCTCGGCCTCGTGCGGATTCACGCCCACGTCGCGCGCAAACCGCTCCGCGAGTCGATAAACGCTCTCGCAGGCGTCGCGCGCCTGGCGGAAACTGGGCGCGGCATCCCCGGCGCGCGAGTCGAGCGCCTGGTCGAGCGCCGCGAGCGCGCCCTCGAAGGCCTTCAGTTGCGCGAGCAGCGTGCGATAGAACGCGGCCGGCGTGGCACGCTTCGAGGCGTCGATCTGCTCCACCGACGGCTTGCCGCGCGCGATGTCGTCTGCGTGATCGGGATCGCGCTTGACCGCCTGCGCGACGTGCATCGCGACATCCCAGTCGAGCGCGCTGAACGCGACGCCCGATTGCGTCAGCGGCACCGAGCGCAGCAACTCCGCCGAGCGACCCGCCAGCCATGCGACGTTGCCGAGGCGATACTCGGTGTCGTCGCCTTCGGGCAGCGGATGCACCTGCTCCCAATACCGTTCGACGAGTCCGGTCAGCAGCGTGTAGCCCTGCGCGAGTCCCGGCACGCCGTCCTGAATCGCCAGCGCCTCGGTCAGCCACACGGCGAGGCGCAGGTCCTTCGTCTGCGTGCCCAGCAGGGCCGTGCAACGCTCGACGACGAAGGGCCAGTCGGCTTCCTTGATGTCGGTGATCCATTCGCCCTGATCGAGCGAGGCGTCGTCGAAACGGCGCGCATGCTGGATCGCATCGAAGTCCGACGAAAACAGCAGATCGTCGCCGCATGGCGACGCTTCGTTGATGGGCGCGAGCAGCGCGGTCATATCCGTCATGTCATTCCACCGTGTACTCGAACTCGCCAGCCTCGTCCGCGCGCACGCTCACGCGCGCGAGCGACGTGCCCTGCGCGATACGCTCCAGGATCTGCTGCGCGAGTTCCGGCAGGAGCGTGCCGTTCAGAATGTGATCGACGTTGCGCGCGCCCGAGTCGACCTCGGTGCAACGCGCGAGCACGGCGTCGACGAGCGACTCGTCCCATTCGAACGTGGCGCCGTGGTTCGCTTCGATACGGCGGCGAATGCGCTCCAGCTTCAGCTCGATGATCTCCGCCAGCACGTCGTCGGAAATCGGGTAATACGGCACGACCTTCATGCGGCCGAGGAAGGCCGGCTTGAAGGTCTTGTACAACTGCGGGCGCAACAGCTCGGCAAGCGCCTGCGCATCCGGCAGTTCTTCGGCGGACTTGTTCAGGCACGCCTGCATGACGGCGGTCGAACCCACGTTCGACGTGAGGATGATGAGCGTATTGCGGAAGTCGATCGCGCGGCCTTCGGCGTCGTCCATCGTGCCTTTGTCGAAGACCTGGAAGAACATTTCCAGCACGTCGGGATGGGCCTTTTCCACTTCGTCGAGCAGCACGACCGAATACGGATTGCGGCGCACGGCCTCGGTCAGCACACCGCCCTCGCCATAACCGACGTAGCCGGGCGGCGAGCCTTTCAGACCCGACACGCTATGCGCTTCCTGATACTCGCTCATGTTGATCGTGACGAGCTTGCGCTCGCCGCCGTAGAGAATGTCGGCAAGCGCGAGCGCCGTCTCGGTCTTGCCCACGCCGGACGGCCCCACGAACATGAAGACGCCGCGCGGCTTGTTCGGGTCTTCGAGATTCGCGCCCGCCGTGCGCACACGCTGCGCAATCGCTTCGAGCGCATGGTCCTGCCCGATGACGCGCGCGGCCAGCAGCGAATCGAGCTTCAGAACGGTATCGATCTCGTCTTTCACCATGCGGCCGAGCGGAATGCCGGTCCAGGACGCGACGATTTCGGCCACCACGTGCGCATCGACCTGCAACGGGACCATCGGCGCCTCGGACTGCAAGGCGTGCAGGCGCTCGATCAGCGGCGGCAGCGCCTCGCGCGCCGCATCGGCTGCCTGCATTCGTTCGGATGACGTATTGTCCTCGCGCGCCGCGTCGATCTGGCCGCGCAGTTCCGTGATCCGCGCCACGAGTTCGCGCTCCTCGACATGGCGCACCTCGTTGTCGGCCAGTTCGCGGGCGGCGGCATCGCGCTGCTCACGCAGCGCGGCGAGCCGCTCATCGTGCGCGGCGCCGTGCACGGTCTCCCGTTCGAGCGAGGCGATCTCCGCCTCGATGCGCTCGATGTGCTTCTTACCGTCGTCGATCGCGCCCGGCGTCGCGCCCTGCGCGAGCGCCACCTTGGCGCAGGCGGTATCGAGCACGCTCACGGCCTTGTCGGGCAATTGCCGCGCGCTGATGTAGCGATGCGACAGCCGCACGGCCTCGGTAATCGCCTCGTCGAGAATGCGCACGTGGAAGTGGCGCTCCATGAGATTCACCATGCCGCGCAGCATGGCGGCCGCGAGCGTTTCGTCGGGCTCCTCGATCTTCACCACCTGGAAGCGCCGCGCGAGCGCCGCGTCTTTCTCGAAGTAGCGCTTGTATTCGCTCCATGTCGTCGCGGCAATCGTGCGCAACTCGCCGCGCGCGAGCGCGGGCTTGAGCAGGTTCGCCGCGTCGTTCTGGCCCGCCTGCCCGCCCGCGCCGATGATCGTGTGCGCCTCGTCGATGAACAGCACGATCGGCTGCGGGCTTTTCTTCACTTCGTCGATCACGCTCTTCAGGCGGTTCTCGAACTCGCCCTTCACGCTCGCGCCGGCCTGCAGCAGCCCCATGTCCAGCACGCGCAACGCCACGCCGCGCAGCGGCTCCGGCACGTCGCCCGCGGCGATGCGCAGCGCGAGCCCTTCCACGACCGCCGTCTTGCCGACACCCGGCTCGCCCGTCAGGATCGGATTGTTCTGGCGGCGGCGCATCAGGATGTCGATCGCCTGGCGAATCTCCGCTTCGCGGCCGATCACGGGGTCGACATGGCCGTCGCGCGCGCGCTGGGTCAGGTCGGTCGTATACGTGTCGAGCGCGGGCGTTTTCGACGGCGCGCCGGGTGCATCGTGCGCGACGGGCCCGGCGCCGGCATCGGCCTCGCTCGCGGACTCGCGCGGCGCGGCCTCGACCGATCCTTGCGTGACCTCGTCGAAGCGATGCTTGAGTTCCGCGACGGGCACGTCCGCGAAACGCGCCGACATGCGCTGCGCGAACTGCGCGAGATCAGGCGCGCTCAACAACGCGAGCAGCAGATGGCCGGAACGGATGCGCCCGATCTGCGAGTCGAGCGAGGCGATCAGCCAAGCCTGCTCGAACAGTGCAATCAGATGCGGCGAGAAGACCGGCGTACGTGTATTGCCGGTCTTGAACCGCTGCAATTCGCGTTCGAGATCCGCGCGCAACGCATGCGCGTCGACACGCGCCGTGCGCAGCACGCACGCGAGATCGCTCGCGGGCTCTTCGAGCAGCGCGAGCAGCAGATGCTCCAGATCGACTTCATAGTGCCCGCGCGACAGACACACGCTCGCGGCGCGCTCCGCGGCGAGCCGGCATGTCGTGTTCAGCTTGGCGATCAGGGTTTTAAGGGGCGTGCTCATGATGTGCGGTCCGGCCTCGGGGCTCTTGTGTTCAATGGATGACGTGCAGTTCGTAGCGTGCGTCGCGGCGATCGCGGTCGGCTTCGTGCGTGCAAAGAAAGGCGTCCCAGCCGAGCCGCGCACCGGCGCCGAGATGGCTAGGCCCCACGTCTTCGCGGCGCAGCACGAGCAGCACCTCGTATTCGAGCGTCACGCGCGCGAGCAGCGTGAGCATGCGTTCGAGCGCGACCGCGTGTTCGGCGCCCGGCAGGAAGGCCTCGTAATCGGCCTTCGACAGCGGCCCGATGACGAGACGCGCGCGCATGTCGCGTTGCCAGACGCGCTGGCCCGCGAGCGCCGTTGCGCCGAGCATCGCGTTGCGCTGGCCGAGCATGGAAAGCTGGTCGGGCGGCACGTCATACCACTTGCCGACGAACTGCTCGACGCGCACGGGCACGCCGAAATAGTCGGAGAGCGTATGGCGCAGATACGCGGCGGAAACCGGCTGATGACGCGCGGCCACCGCATGGCCCGCTATCGCCTCGTCGAACAGCGCGCCCGTGCCGTCCTGCAGACTCGCACGCGGCCCGTCGTTGGCGACACCCGCCAGCGCGAGCAGGAGCGGCAGGTAGCGCTCGTCGCGGTCGAGTTCGTAATGGAACGGCAGGCGGTATTTCTTCCACGCCGAATAGAACAGCGCCGTGGCGCGATTCGAGAACACGTCGAAGAATTCGCGCGCGGCGCGGTCGCGCCGCAATTGCTCGCGCGCGACGATCTGCTCGGTATAGTGCAGCGGCAGCGCGCCTTGACCGCCGAGCAGTCCGAAGAACGCGGGCGTGAGATCCACGCGTTCGAGTTCGCCGGCATCGAGCGCGTCCGCCCGCTCGCGCGCGTCGGCCAGCGGCGCGCCGGCCGCGTCGTACGACACGGCGTCCGCGATTTCGCTGGGCGGAAACGCGAGCGACAGCGTGTTGCGAAAGCCGATGCGCTGAGGGAGCACGTCGCGCTGCCGTGCGTCGCTGTTCTCGACGAACCAGCGTTCGAGCAGGCGCACCGCCTGGAAAAACGCAAAGCGGTGCGGCTCGTCGAGCAGGCGCCCGATTACGCCAGAATCGATTCGCCGCTGCGGGGACTGCATCGCATGATCTCCTCGCCGGTGCGTCGCGACACGACGACCAGTTGTACGAAGCTGTTGATATGCACGTAAAGCCCGAAGAATACGTCGATCACGCGCACGAACGTTCCGAGGCTCGTGCCGACGAAGTGGTCTTCGTCGACGGTGAGCCGTATCTCAAGGCCGCGCACGAAGGTCGCGAACGGCTTGCCGGGCAGCCATTGCACCGCCGCGCGCTGCTCGACGTCGACGATGCCGTCGATATGCCGCGCCGACACCGCCGTGCGGCGCAGGTCGTAGAGCGCGAGCATTTCCTTGAGCGTGGTGGCGCCCTGACTCGCGAGCGAGACGTGGTTCAGCGCGAGATGCGAAATGAGCCGCCAGTGCGCAGCCTGGCGGCGCTCGAAACGCACGCACGGCGTCGGCCGCATCAGCAGCGAGATGCTGCTCGTGATCGTGCCGCCTTCCAGAAACAGGTCGCCCCCTTCGATCCCGGTCGCGAGGCTCGTGGGCAGATCTCGGTTGGTACAGGTCAGTTCGAGGCTCAATGTTTCGTTCTGCTGCTCGGCCATGTCGAAGTCGATATCGACAATCGAAATTTCGGTTTCGTAGCCCGGGCTCTTTTGCGCGACCCACTCGTCGCGCCGCGCAAACCAGTAGTGGCCGGCGCGCATCGTCTCGCCATGACGCAGCGAATAAAACGGCCGGAACTCGATGACCGATTCCTCGTGCGCGCGCTGCCGCACCAGCTGCACGGAGTCGATCGAATAGACTTCGTAGGCGAATGCGCGCCGCCCCTCTGCCACGACCGGATACGATGCCGCCTGATGATCGAGGCGGATCGGCTCGCCGTGCTGCTTGAAGAGGTTCACCACGGGCGTGCAGAAGAGCCGCAGATGATGCGCCGCGAGCGTGTCCAGCAGCCGCGCGACATGCGAGTCGCCGCGCACTTCCTTGAGCACGATGTGAAGCGTGAGCCGCTGGCAGCGGCCCGCCGCCGCGGTCATCACGGCGAGGTCGAAGTCGACGAAGTCGAACTTGTCGGGAAACGCAAAATATTCGGTGAGGAGCCGATAGGCCGGATGCGATTTCGCCGGATAGTCGATCAGCGCGTCGGCCTCGTCGAAACCGACTTGCGCGAACGGCAGCGCGGAAAGCGCGCGCCAGCGGCCGTTGCGTTCGGGTTCCGCGTAGGCGGCGATCGCATGCACGAACAGGCAGTCGCCGAGCGCCGCGATGAACGACTGCTCGCCATGCAGGTAAGTGCGCAGCGCACCGCTCTTCCACGCGGAGAGATCGAATTGCGGCGAAGTGGATTCGAACGTGATCGACAACACGCCCGTCGCGTTCGGCGGCAGAACGGTCGCGCTCGGCGCAGTTGCCGCCGGCACGTAACGCGCCTCGGAAATGCGGATCGGCGCGAGCGTCACGTCGTAGGCGGTGCGAAAGCGGCATTGCACGCCGCGGATCGGCCGCGACTTGAGTTCCGTGCCGCGCTCGATCACGGCCGGCTCGGTGAGGTTGCCGAACGAGCCCGCGACGCCGAGCTGCGCGATCGAGCACGCCGGAAACGGACGCAGATAATGCGGGTACAGAACTTCGAGCAGCGCCTCGGTGAACTCGGGATAATCGTCGTCGAGACGCTTGTTGATGCGAGCGCCGAGCAGCGCGAACGATTCGATCATCCGTTCGACGTGCGGGTCCTCGCAGTGCTCCCCCGTCATCGCAAGGCGGGCCGCGATCTTCGGATAGCGCTGTGCGAATTCGCGCGAATAACGCCGCAGGAACGACAGTTCGCGTTCGTAATACGGCAACAGCTCTTCCATCTATGACTCTCCCGCCCCCGAAACTTCCCCGAAACTTCCTTTACGTCCTGTTATCTCGCGCGATGCGGCCCATGGCCGCCGGCGTCAGGACTTCGCGCGTGCGCGCGTGACCGAATACTGCAGCGTCGAGGGCTGCAGCAGCGCGTCGAAATTCACCGGCTCCTGCGCCGGATGCACCACCAGCATCGCCTGAATCCCGAAGTACAGCGCGTTGGTCGAGCGCTCGTTCAGTTCAAGCGTCACCGACACGCGTTGCAGGCGCGGTTCGTGGCGCTCGATCGCCTGCTGGATCGACTTGCAGATGAAGGCCCGATCGTAATGGCTCGCGAGACTGAGCCCCGCGAAGTCGTTCAGCCCGTAAGTCAGGATCGAACGGCGGCACTCGGGCAACATCGCGAGGTCGGACTCCGTAAACACGATGCGCGAGTTCAGGATCGACTCCAGATCGCGCGCAACGGTCCCCTTGAGTTCTTCGATCGACAACTGCCGCACCGCCGCCGGTGCCGGCGAGTGCGGATCATCGTCGAAGAGCTTGTCGAGCAAACCTGGCTCGAAACGCTTCATCGGTTCAAGTAATGTCAGTCAGCAATAGGGCGCAGGCACAAACGCAGGCAGGCGGCCCGCGCCAATGCGCACCGCCCTCGCCTGCCCTGCGTGACGCCGGCTTGCGTCAGACCGCGTAGGTCTTGTCGTTCTTCGTGAGGCTCCATGCGCCTTGCGCATTGCCGCCCTGGTTGCCGCCGATCTTCTGCTGCGTGTACTTCCACTGCACGGCCGCATACTTGAGCGAGAACTGCTCCGTGGGCAGCCCTTCGCCGATGACTTCCGGCGTGATGCTGGAGATGATCACGTACTTGAGTTTGATTTCGAGGTACTTGATGCGGTTGCCCTCGCCGTCCGAGCGCATGAAGTCGATCGTCACTTCGTCGAAGGTCGTGCCGCCCGACGCGTGCTGATAAATCAGCGGGCTGACCACGTCGATGTCCTTCGTGAAGCGCATGTCGGAGTGCTCGCAACGCTCGGCGGTGTGGCCGCCCGCCGTCGAGGCCGTTGCCGAACGCGGTTGCAGGATCGAGTGACTCCACGAATCGATCTCGATCCAGCCTGCGTGGTCCTTATCCTGCGACTCGCCCTTGATCGCGGGATTTCCGAATTTTAGATAGATATCCTTCATAATTCCTCGACTCCCCAGAAAGGTGGTTTGCGGTAGTTTTTACGTGCCCCGGGCTTGATGCCCCGGGTCACGTGTCGGAGTGAGCCGCCGGACGACGGTCCACTCATCCCGGTTCAGCCCGTTCGCGCCATTACGAATTGGCCGGTTTCGGTAGATCCGCCACGAGCCGCAGCGAAATCGACAGCTCGTCGAGCTGGAAATGCGGCCGCAGGAAAGCGACCGACCGGTACGAGCCCGGCTTGCCCGGAATCTCGCTGACCTGAATCGATGCCTCGCGCAACGGAAACTGCGCCTTCTGCTCCTGCGAGGCGTTGTCGTCGAGCAGGACGTACTGCGAAATCCAGCGATTCAGGAATACTTCGACGTTTTGCGCGGACGCGAAGCTACCGATCTTGTCGCGCATCATCGCCTTCAGATAGTGCGCAACGCGCGACACCGAGAAGATGTACTGCAACTGCGCGGACAGCACGGCATTCGCGTTCGCGTTGTCGGTACTGTATTTCTTCGGCTTCTGCACCGATTGCGCGGCAAAGAACGCCGCGTAGTCCGAGTTCTTGCAATGGACGAGCGGAATGAAGCCGAGGTCGCTCAGTTCCTTTTCGCGCCGGTCGGTGATGGCGATTTCGGTCGGGCATTTCAGCGCGATTTCGCCGTCGTCGGTCTTGAACGTATGCGTCGGCAGGTCTTCGACGAGACCGCCGCCTTCCACGCCGCGAATCGCCGCGCACCAGCCGAAGTCGTCGAACGCCGCCGTCAGGCGTGCCGCGAAGGCCCATGCCGCGTTACACCAGAGGTATTTGGCGTGATCGGTGCCGTCGACGTCTTCGACGAAATTGAAGCCTTCCGCCGTCGCGCCGTCTTTCGGATTGAACGGCAGGCGGCCGAGAAAGCGCGGCAACGTGAGGCCCACGTAGCGCGAATCCTCCGCGTCGCGGAACGACTTCCACTTCGTGTATTCGACGGTGTCGAACACCTTGCCGAGATCGCGCGGCTTGCCAAGGTCGGCGAACGATTCGAGCCCGAGCAGTTCCGGCGAGGCCGACGCGATGAACGGCGCGTGCGCCGCCGCCGCGACGTGCGACATCTGCTCGATGAAATACATGTCTTCCGGCTGGCGCGTCACCTCGTAATCGCCGATCAATGCGCCGAACGGCGCACCGCCGAAGGTGCCGAACTCTTCCTCGTAGATCTTCTTGAAGAGCGCGCTCTGGTCGAATTCGACCGCGGTCTTGAAGTCGCGCACGACGTCGCGCTTCGGCGCATGCAACGCCTTGATCTTGATGGTCGAGCCGGTATTGCTTTCCTTGCACAGATACTCGAGACCGCGCCACGTGCTTTCGAGGCGCTGGAATTCCTGCGCGTGCATCACGGCGCTCAACTGGGTCGAGATCAGGCGGTCGAGTTCGGCCACGCGGGCATCGATGGTCGCCGAGAGATTGTTCGAGACGACCACGGTGCCGTCCAGCACCTGATGCACGAGTTCGCCGATCAGGTCTTTCGCGCGCGCATGCTCGGATTCGGATTTCGCAACCTTGCTCTTCTCGACGATGTCGTCGAGCAGCGAAGACGTGGCCTGGTTTTCTTCCACGGCGGCGGTGCGAACCGCGCCAGTTTGCTGATTCATGTCGATCTCCCCCGGCGCTTATTGATCGCCGCCGTCGCTGGGTTCTTTGCCCGCATCGCTTGCCGCCTCGTTCGCGCCACCCGCGAGCGCCTGCAACTGCTGCGTGTTGGCGAGCACTTCGCTCAGCAGGTCTTCGAGCTTGTCGTTGCCGGCGAGCTTGTTGCGCAGGTCCGCGAGCTTCGAGCGCGCCTCGAGCAGGCGGCGCAGCGGCTCGATCTGCTCGACGACTTCGTCGGGATTGAAATCGGCCATCGAGCGAAAGCGCAGGTCCACGGCGAACTTGCCGCCCGCTTCGCTGAGCCGGTTCTCGACCTGGAACGCGGCGCGCGGCTCGATGCCTTTCATCACGTCGTCGAAATTGTCGCGGTCGATATTGACGAACTTGCGGTCACGCAAACGCGGCTGCTCGACTTCCGACTGCCCCGCGAGATCGCCCATCACGCCGACCACGAACGGCAACTCCTTCACCTCGATCGCATCGCCGAGTTCGACCTCGTAGGTCAGTTGAACGCGCGGCGGCCGCACTTTCTGCAAGCGCTTCTGGATACTTTCTTTCTTTGCCATCGAGGGCTCCCCTGTTCGAGTCGTTCAAGCCTGTTGTCGACCATTCACCGCGAGGCCGTCAGCGCAGCGCGCTGAACGGATCGGCCGCGCCGCTCTTCGCGGCCTTGGCCGCGGGTGCTGCCGGAACGGCTGGGACGGCCGGAGCCGGACCGGCGGGTGCGGACGGCGCGGCCGCCGCTTCGGTCGCCTCGGCGGGCTTCGCCACCGGCTTCTGCACGTGCCGCACGATGCGGCGCTTCCTCGGCGCGGGCTTCTCGGCCGCCTGCTCGGGCGGGAACAGCGAGTCCTCGCCGAGCGTGTCGCGCAACTGCTTCGCGAGCGCCTGCGCATCGGATTTCGCGTCGCCTTGCAGCGAGGCGTCCTGGCGCAGTTCGCCGAGCGATTGGGTGGCGACGCGCAGGCCGGCCACCGCCAGCACGCTCTTCGCGTCGCGGTCGCTCTGGTCGCGCTGCAGCGCTTCCTGCGCGGCGACGATGGCTTGTCCGTAGTGCTGCTGCTGGAACTGGATCTGCGCGATGCGCGACCACGGTTCCTCGCGTGTGGGATCGGCTGCGGCGAGCTTCTGGTACTGCGCGATCGCGTGGTCCTGGTCGCCGCCCTTCGCCGCGGCGTCGGCATCGGCCAACGCCTTGTTGAATGCGTCCGGTGAAGCCGCAAGGTTGTTGTCCTGCGTCGCGCAGCCCGCGATCACCCCGCATGCCAACACCACCCCGAAGAGCCCTGTAATGACCCGGTTTATCATTGTGGTTTCACCAACGTGTAGTTTTTAATTCGATGGAAGGGAAATCAGAGCTTTGCTTTAGCTCCAGTGCGCGGGTATAGTACAGGCCAATTTTTGATAATTCAACTTCTGAATGATCGGTGCACACTCTAATTAGTTTCTTTGAAGCCGGGAGTGTGCAGCGGCAAGAAATTGGCACTGGAAATAATTTCTTTTTCAATCAAATGTATTGATGAGCAAGTCGGCAAAGATTGCCGCATGACATAACCGCGTAATTATTGGCGCAACACGGGGTTAAACGCTTGGTTATGCGGTCGGCATAATCCAGGTCGCAGTTCACCACTCAAGGGGTCCCGGGCATTCGCGCCCGGCGCAATAAAAATGAATGCGCGCGTTATTCGTTTCGCATCGATTCTTCTCGCCAGCATTCAGCTGGCAGGCTGCGCGGCGGCCGTGCCGGCACTCGGCAGCGCAGCGTCGGCAGCCTTGCAGCTCGCGGGCATCGGCAAGCCCGATGTGCCGGACAGCCAGAAACCGCCGCGCAATCTCGGCATCACCCTGCTGGCGGCCCCCAATCTCAACGCGGCGACCGACAACAAGCCGCTCGCGCTGGTGGTGCGGCTCTACGTGCTGAAGGACCCTACGTCATTCCAACAAGCGCCTTTCGATACGTTTACCGACCCGGCGAAGGAAAAGAGCGCGCTGGGTAGCGACCTGCTCGGCGTGCGCGAGGTGACGCTGATCCCGGGGCAGCGATATAACGCCACCGAAAAGGTTTCGCGGGAAGCACAGGCATTCGGGGTTGTCGCGCTATTCCGCGACCCGGCCATGCAGCGCTGGAAATTCGCCTTCGATCCTGCCAAATCCGAGAAATCCGGCATAATGGTCGGCCTGCATAACTGCGCGATGACCGTCACGAACGGCACAGTGATCCCGCCTCAGCAAGGATTACCGTCGCAGCCGCTGAATCTGCTTTCGTCGGTGACTTGCGGGTGAATAACGGGCAAACGGAATATTTAACAATTTCAGTCTCTCAATCGCTGCCGCGAGCGGAATAGGCTGAATCACGCATATAGCCGATTTAACATGAGTTATTCCTCGAAAGTGCTTTGGGGAGAAGGCCTTTTCCTGAGGCCTCAGCACTTCCAGCGGCAGGACGCTTATCACGAAGCGCGCCTGTTCGAATCGATTCAGGCCGTCGCACCGTATAACTGGGGCGTGCGTACGGCACGAATCGATCACGACGCGTTGGGCAGCAACATGCTGCGCCTGAGCGAACTCTCGCTCGTGTTTCCGGACGGCACGCTCTACAGCGCACCGCAGGCCGACGACCTGCCGCCGCCCGTCGCGCTCGACACGCTGCCCGAAGGCATGAACGAATTCACGTTCTACCTGGCGCTGCACCAGTTGCGCGAAACCGGCGCGAACTACGCACCGGACCGCGATGCCGGCTTCGTCGCGCGCTATGTGAGCGAGCAGGCGAGCGTGGCCGATCACTACACCGACGCGGCGCAAGCCGACGTGACGTTCCTGAAGACGAACGTCAAGCTGATCGCGCACAGCGAGCCGCGCGACCAGTTGCTCTCGGTGCCCATCGTGCGCGTGCGGCGCACCGCGACCTCGGGCTTCGAAGTCGACGAGAGCTTCGTGCCGCCGAGTCTCGCCATCGAGGCTTCCCCGCTGCTGCACCAGCGGCTGCGCCGCCTCATCGACGCGCTGCAGGCCAAGGTCAATGCGCTCTATGGCTTTCATCGCGAGCCGACCAAGAACATCATCGAGTTCCGTTCGGGCGACATCGCTTCGTTCTGGCTGCTGCATACGGCAAGCGGCGCGTTCGCCACGCTCGCGCATCTGTATCAGCATGCGACGCTGCATCCCGAGCGGCTCTTTCACGAACTGCTGCGCCTCGCCGGCCAGCTCATGACGTTCTCCAAGGGCTACGCGCTCGCCGATCTGCCCGCGTATCGCCACGACGATCCCGGCCCCGGCTTCGCGCGCCTCGATACGATTCTGCGCGATCTGCTCGAAACGGTTATCTCGACGCAGTACTTCGCGATCGCGCTCGAAGAAGTGCGCCCCTCGTTCCATATCGGCCGCCTGGACTCGGGCAAGATCGACGACAAGACCACGTTCTATCTCGCCGTGTCGGCCGACATGCCCGCGGTCGATCTCGTCGAGGCCGTACCGGCACGCTTCAAGGTCGGCGCCCCCGACGACGTCGACAAACTCGTGCTCTCGGCCATGCCGGGCGTGCGGCTCGTCTACACCCCACAGGTTCCGCCCGCCATTCCGGTGCGGCCCGGCGCGTGCTATTTCGCGCTGGAAGCACGCAGCGCGCTCTTCGAGCGCATGGTGCAGTCGCAGTCGGCCATGGTCTATGCGCCTTCGGGCATTAACGATCTCAAACTCGAACTGATCGCGGTGACGTCATGAGCAACGCCCCTTCTCTTTTCGGCAGCGCGGCGCCGGCCGTGAATCACCCTGCTCCTCACGCCGAGCCGGCTTACCAGGTGCGCTCGCTGCTCGATTTGCTGTACGACGGCTTCTTCATGCTGTTCCTGCTGAAGAACGGCCGTGAACCGGGTGACGCTCCCGAATTCGGCGCGCGCGTGCAGCAGTTTCTCGGCGACTTCGAGCGCGGCGCGAAGAAGCTGAACGTCGCGGCCGAAGACGTGTACGCGGCAAAGTTTGCGTTCTGTGCCGCCCTCGATGAATCGGTGCTTGCGTCGTCGTTCCGCATTCGTACC
Organism: Paraburkholderia sp. Ac-20336; assembly: GCF_017105025.1. Taxonomy (NCBI): domain Bacteria; kingdom Pseudomonadati; phylum Pseudomonadota; class Betaproteobacteria; order Burkholderiales; family Burkholderiaceae; genus Paraburkholderia; species Paraburkholderia sp. Ac-20336. Next base: position 14,437 of record NZ_JAAGPS010000010.1, read on the forward strand.
GAATGGGAACGGCGTCCGTTGCAGCTTGCGCTGTTCGGCGAGCAGCTCGCGGGCGAGAAGTTCTTCCAGTATCTCGAGGAGTGCCGCGCGCAAGGCGCACCGCGGCTACAGTCGCTCGAGGTTTTTCATATGTGCCTGCTGCTCGGCTTCCAGGGCAAGTACATTCTGGAAGGACCGGAAAAGCTGGCCTATCTCACGGCACGACTCGGCGACGAGATCGCTCACATCAAGGGCAAGCGCGCGCCTTTCGCGCCGCATTGGCCGCTGCCCGATCAGGTCGCGCACCGCCTCAAGCGCGAAGTGCCGCTCTGGTCGATCGGCACCGTATTCGCACTGGCGGGCCTGCTTGCCTGGCTCGGCCTCAGCACCTGGCTGCGCGATAACACGGTGCATATGCTCGCCCCGTATACGCAGCTCATCAAGCTCGGGCCGCAGTCGGCCAATCTGACGATCTCGCTGCCTTGAATGCATGCCTGCATGCAGGCATGCGGCCGGGGCGGATCAGCTCTGGTTGCACATGCAACGCATGATTGCGGCGGCGGCGTTTCATATTCCGACGATCGCCGCGCCGCTCCATTTCATTTCTTTGGTCTTGCAGACTAGATAGTCCGCCGCAGCACAACAGGCTTTCCACCCATTGTCTGTTTCGTCATCCACGCTGCCAGCGCGGAATCCAGATAGTCCGCATGGCCGGGAAACCAGCCAAACAGGTGCATACCCAGATCACGCACGACCTCGGCGTTGGCCTGCCCCGCCGCAACGGCCGCCTTGACCTCGCCCACCGATTTCAAAACGGCCGCATGCTCTTCGATATGGCAATCGCGCGGCGGAAAATTCGTCGTGCGCATCCATTCGTCTTCCTGCTCGAAATGACTGACGGCGTGCTTCTCGAAGTCCTCGATCGCGGCGAGCGCCGTGGTATCGGTACAGGTCACGAGCCGTAGCGCGACCGCATAGAATTCCTCGTGCACATCGTCCATCGGCGTGAAGCCCAGCAGCCGTGCATCCGACCAGACCATGCTGGTATCACTCTGCCGCACCGGTACTTCGATGTCTGCCGTTGCGGATGCGTGCGTCAAATCTTTTGTGTTCATCAATTTCTCTCAAAGCAACGCCATCGACACTAGAACAAAAATGAAGGCGATAGAAAACACCCTCACAGACCCGTCAAACGCGCTTCTATAGCCACTCGCCTATATGAGGCGAGTCAGACTGACGCACGCGGCAACCGCCGCGAAACTCGCACCCGTGATCAACGCAACCACGCCTGCATGATGAGGCTCGATCAGCAATATAAACGCTGTCAGCACGGCACCGAACGTTTGTCCGAGCACGCGCGCCACGCTAATCATGCCGCTGGCATTGCCGGTGCGTCCCGGCGGCGCAAGGGCGAGAAGCGACCGGTTATTCGGCGGCTGGAACAGCCCGAAGCCGATCCCGCACACCGCCATGCGCCAACCGATATCGAACGAAGCGGGATGTGCGGGCAATAGCGCGAGCAGCGACAGGCCTGTTGCAAGAATAGCCAGCCCGACGCCGCCGAGCGCCCCCGCATTGATGCGATTCGACAATGAACCGGCCAGAGGTGCGATACAAAGGACCGCAATCGGCCACGGTGTAATGAGCGCGCCGGTTTCCATCGCACTGCGTCCGAGCGCATCCTGCAGCATGAACGGCAGCGATACGAACGCGAGCATTTGCGCGGTGAACGAACAGACGGATGTCAGGACGGCCAGCAGAAATGCCGGCTTAAGCAGCAGGTCGACCGGCAGGAGCGGCTTGGCTCGATGCCGCTCGCGACGCACCAGCAACCACGCACAGATTGCAGCCGCGGATAGCTGGATGACGATGCTTGCGTTGATACCGTTGCTGTGGCCCATCCGGTCGACGCCGATCACGAGCAGCCCGAACATCGCCGCATTCAGCAGTGCGCTGAAATAATCATAGGATGCTTTCGAGACCTGCGGACGCGGCAGCGCCTTGAATCCGACGAAGAACGTGACAATGCCGAGCGGCACGTTGATCGCAAACAGCCACGGCCATGTAGCAATGGAGAGGATCGCCGCCGCGATGGTCGGCCCGGCGGCGGTCGAAATGGACACGACCGATGCATGAATACTGACGCCGCGCCCGAGCAGCCGCGATGGATAAATCATTTTGATGATGGCGGTGTTGACGCTGCCAATGCCGGCGGCGCCTAGCCCCTGCAAGACACGCGAAATAATCAGCATGTCGAGCGATTGCGACATCGCGCACATCAGCGATGCGAACGTGAAGAGTACGAGCCCGGCTATGTAGATGCGCGCATAGCCGACCCGATCACCCAGTGACGACAGCGGCAACAACGTCATGATGATCGAAAGCTGGTAAGCATTGACGATCCACACCGAATCCGACGGGCTGATATTCAATGTCTTGGTGATGGTGGGCAACGCTATGTTGGCAATCACGCTATCGAGCATACTGAGCGCAGTCGCAAGCGATATTGCCAGTACACCGAATATCAGCTTGCTGCCGCTCAGCCCGTCTTCCTTCGTTGCCAAACCGCCCTGCTCTATTGCGATCTGTTGCATGATGATATTTTGACGCGATCCAAAACAGCAACGCCGGGGATTCCCCCAGCGTTGCCTGATGACCGATTAAATGCTGAAGCTTTCGAGGCTCGCCGGATGGAAGAGATCCTTCGCTTCCAGCAGGCGGCTCGACAGCCCTTCCGCGTGATGCTGCGCGAGGAACCGGTTGAGCGTATGTTCGTTCGCGGCGAAACCGTACGGCCAGAAATCCTCGCCCATCAATTCGCGCGCGGCGCGAAGCTGGGTATCGACAAACGGCAGCGTCACCTTCGTCGCAGACGTATCGGTCAGACGGTGCAGCGCGATCGCTTTCGATTTCTCGAAGGCTTTCATCACCGACATCGGCAGCCACGGATGCTGCTCAACGAGCGTGCGCCGGATGCCGAGCGTGTGCATGATCGGGAACAGCTTCGTTTTGCGATACCACGCCGCGGCTTCCGCCTGCGGATCATCGAACAGGTACTTCACGTTCGGAGAACCGCGATCGAAACACGACGGTGCGCGCGGGCCGATCAGCGCATCGATTTCTCCGGCTTCGAGCATGCCGGAAATCGTTTTGCCTTCGGGTGCGTTCACCAGTTCCACATCCTTCGGCAGATTCAGGCTGATCTTTTCGACGCGCGTCGGGTCTTCATAACCGCCGCGTACCCACGTGACGTCCGACGCCTTGATGCCGTACTCCTCTTCGAGGAACAGGCGCACCCACACGTTTGCCGTCAACTGGTATTCCGGCACGCCGATGCGCTTGCCCTTCAGATCTTCCGGCTTGCGAATGCCCGCGTTCGCGTTCACATACACCGACGTATGGCGAAACGCGCGCGACGGAAATACCGGAATGGCAACGTAAGCCGACGTACCCGCGGCCGTCTTGACCGAATAGCTGCTCAACGACAGTTCGCAGATGTCGTAGTCCGCATGACGCAGCGCGCGAAAGAAGATTTCTTCCGGTTCCTGCAACATGAACGTCGGATCGACGCCCTCGATCTGCACTTCACCATCGACCAGGGGGCGCATACGGTCGTAGGGACCGACCGCAACTGAAAGCTGCAACTTGCTCACACCGTCTCCTTTATGGACTGAAGAAAATTAATAGAACTGATCGAAATGCACCTGCCCAAACGGCACCTTGCGTGCCAGCAGCATTTTCTGGATCGCCTGCCCCATCGCAGGCGGACCCGCAAAATAGATTTCCATCTCGCGCAGGCCGTCACCGAACATCGACTCGGCCAGCTCATGCACAAAGCCGGTATGGCCGTCCCACTGCTCGCCGCCCGCATCCGAAACGGCCGCGTCGAAATGAAGGTGCTTGCCGAAATTTTCGAGTACTTCGAGCATGTCGCGTCCGCACACGTCGCGTGGCGTACGGCCGCCGTACAGGAAGTGCAGTTTGACGCCCTGCATGTCCGGGTCTGCCGCAACGCCGCGCGCGATGGAAATCATCGGGGCAAGGCCCGAACCGCCCGCAAGACACAGAATGTCGCGCTTCACGTCCCGGCGCAGATAGGCCATGCCGTAGGGACCGTCGATCTCGATCTGTTCGCCCTTCGCCAGCATGTCGAACAGCGCGTTGCTGCCCTGGCCGTTCGGTACGCGGCGCACCTGAAAATCGAGCACCTTGGCATTCGGGCCTTGCACGATGTTGCTCATCGAATAGGCCCGCTGCCCGTTGACGCCGGGTAGCGTGAGCAATGCGTATTGCCCCGGCTCGAAGCGCATCTCGTCCGCAAGCTCGAAACGGAATTCGCCGATATCGTGCGTGACCGGACGGCACGACGTGAACGTGCCCGTGACGCGTTTCGGTTGATGAATAGGCGCGTAGTGCTGACTCGGGCGCATCTTGATCGTGCAATCGCCGCGCGGCATGCTCTGGCAGCCGAGATAACGACGGCGTTCGCGATCCTTCGCGGTCCACCCCGGTGCCTCGGGCCACCGGGCGTCGACGTCGCCTTCGATCAGTTCGAATTTGCAATTGCCGCACGCGCCTACGTTGCACTCGTACGGGAACGCGATGTCATTACGCAGGGCCGCTCGCAACAGCACGTCATCGCTACCGCATTCGAAAGACTGCTCCGTGCCCGCGAGTGTGATGCGATGTTTATGGTTATTCACAAGTGTCTCTTCCATGTCCTGATGGGCTATCTCAAGGGTGATAGCCGAGAGTTGCGGAAATGCCTTCGGCGGCGGCGATCAAATGCGGCACCGCCGCGCGCAGCGCCTTCTTCGTGAGACGTTGTACGGGGCCGCCGAAGCCGATCGCCGCAACGACATGGCCCGTCGTGTCACGCACGGGCGCAGCAATACCGCGCATGCCTACTTCAGACTCCTCATCATCGATCGCATAACCCTCTCGACGCACGTCCTCGAGCGTTTTCAGAAACACCTGCGTATCCGTGTTCGTCTTGGGCGTGCGGGCAACGAGTCCTTGCTTGAGCGCACGCGAAACGACGTCCGGCGTGCTGGAGGCGAGCAGTACATGCCCTTCCGCGGTATAGCAGGCGGGTTTGCGCACGCCGATATACGAGCGCATGCGGATCGCCTGTTCGCTTTCGAGGTTGAACATGTAAACGACGCTCGTGTCGTCGAGAATCGCGAGTTGTACGGTTTCGTCCGTCTGTTTGCGCAACACGTGCAGGAACGGCAGCGCCTGTTTCGTTACGTCGAAGCGTCGGCGCACGAGCGCGCCGAGCGTGAACAACTGGACGCCGAGCCGATAACGGCCGTTATCCGGGTTCTGTTCCAGCAATCCCTCGGCAAGCAGCGCAGCGCACAGACGATGCACCGTGCTCTTTGCGACACCCATGCGCTTCGACAATGCGCTGATGCCCAGTTCGGGCTCCTCTTCCGAAAAGATCTTGAGTAGCCGCAATGCCGCCGTTACCGACGACAGCCTGCGCGGGCCATCCTGTTCCACCTCTGCTTCTTCTATTCCCGTTTCATTGTTCCGCATGATCTTCGCGTCCAATTTATCAATCCTCGTTCAATTTAGCGCCCCCTGGTCACGGAACGCAATCTTCTATTTATAGCCACGACCACGCATGTTCCGGTGCCCGCCTCTCTCGACACATGCGGACTAACCCCAGGTCTCTTTCGTTTACCTTGACTTTCTCATCTGTTCAAAGGGAAACTTCAATCGTTCCATTATAACATACATAGTTCCACATATAAGAACCATTTTTTGTGTTGCAGCGAAGGGAGCACCACTTGCGCCGGAGATCGAAACTGAGGTAGTCCACCCGAGCGCCGCAAAGATCAAATCAAGGAGACAGGCAGTGAAAGGCATCAGGATGATGGGCGCGGCGCTGGCCATGTGTTTCATGCTGGGCCCGGCCGCGGCAGTGGCTGCGGGCTTGCAGACCGTTCATGTGGGCATTGCGGATGCAAGCAGTGATGTCGTGTTCTTCATTGCCGACAAGAAAGGCTATTTCCGCGCCGAAGGCATCGACGCGAAATTCATTCCGTTCGATTCCGGCGCGAAAATGGTTGCGCCGCTCGGCTCCGGGCAACTGGAAGTCGCGGGCGGTTCGCCGTCCGCGGGGCTCTATAACGCCGTCATGCGCGGCATCGGCATCAAGGTCGTGGCGGACAAGGGATCGACGCCGTCGGGCTACGGTTATCAGCCGTTGCTCGTGCGCACGGATCTCGTCAGGAGCGGTCGTTACAAAACGCTTGCAGACCTGAAAGGCATGAAGATTGCCGGCAGTGCAACCGGCAGCGCTTCTACGTCCACGATGAACGAAGCGCTCAAGAAAGCCGGCCTCAAGCCGAGCGACGTCGAGCGCGTCTATCTGGGCTTTCCGCAGCACGTGATGGCGCTCGAAAACAAGGCCGTTGATGCATCGTTGACAACCGAGCCTTCCGCGACTCAAGCGGTTCGCAGCGGTGCCGCGATCCGCGTGATGGGCGACGACCAGATTTACCTGAATCATCAGCTCGCCGTCCTGCTCTATTCGGACACCTTCATCCATGCGCATCCGGACACGGCAAGAGCATTCATGCGCGCCTATCTGCGCGCCGCGCGCGATTACAACGATGCGCTCAAGGACGGCAGGATCGCCGGCCCGAACGCGGACGAGGTGATTTCGATTCTGACTCAGTACACGTCGATCAAGGATGCCTCGCTCTATCGCGAGATCGTTCCTCAAGGTACGAATCCCGACGGCAAGCTCAACATCGCGAGTCTCGAGAATGATCTGGCGTACTTCAAGAGTCACGGCGACGTGAAGGGCAATGTCACCGTTGCCCAGGTTGTCGATACGTCGTTTGCGGAAGCCGCAGACACAGCGCTGGGCCCGTACCGGCCGCGCGCGAAATAACGGGAGCTTCACGCACGATGCAAGACACCTCCGTGAAAATCCGGCTCAGGAATCTCACGAAATCGTTCGAGACGGCAGGCGGCAAGGTCACGGCGCTCGACAATGTTTCGCTCGATATCCCGACCGGCTGCTTTTTCATGATCGTCGGGCCATCCGGTTGCGGCAAGACGACGCTGCTGCGCATCCTCGCGAATCTCGAAGCGCCGACGAGCGGCACGGTCGAAATCACCTCGCCCGCGCAGAATCGTCCAGGGAATTCGATGGTCTTTCAGGGCGATTCGCTGTTTCCGTGGATGACGGTGTTCAACAATGCGGCTTATGGGCTGGCGCTTCGCGGTGTGCCGAAAGCGCAAATTCGCGAGACGGTCGGCTACTACCTCGATCGCACCGGCCTCACGCGTTTTGCGAAGGCCTACCCTCATCAACTCTCGGGCGGTATGCGACAACGCGTTTCCATCGTCCGTGCATTCGCGAACGATCCGGACATCCTGTTGATGGATGAGCCATTCTCGGCGCTCGACGAACAGAACAAGCTGCTGCTGCAGGAAGAGTTGCTGCGCATCTGGGACGAAACGCGCAAGACGGTGTTGTTCATCACGCACAGCGTGGACGAAGCGGCGACCTTGGGCGATCGCATCATGATCATGACGGCGCAGCCCGGTTGCGTGAAACGCGTGATCGACGTTCCGTTCCAGCGCCCGCGCTCGGTGCTCGAACTGCGCGCACAGCCGGAATACGGCGAATTTGTCTATTCCATCTGGGGCCAATTGCGCGAGGAAGTCGAGCGCGTGCGTTCCCGCGACCTCGGTGAAAAAGTATGAGTACTTTATTGGGCACCACGCCGTCGAAGAGACGCAAGATAAGCAAAGGGCAACGCGATCGCATGATCAGCATTGCGTCGCCCGTTCTGTTACTGCTGCTATGGCAGGGTGCGGCGCAGACGGGTCTTATCGACGTGCGCTTTTTCCCCGCACCCACGCAGATCTTCAGTACCTTCGGCGCGCTCGTCAAGGACGGCTCGCTATGGGACAACACCTCGGCAACGCTGCTGCGCCTTCTGTGGGGCGGACTGATCGGCGGCATTCCCGCCTTGCTGCTAGGCGTTGCAACCGGTCTGTCGAAACCGTTGCACGCCGTATTCGAACCGCTGATTGCGGCAACCTATCCGGTTCCGAAGAGTGCGATCTTTCCGCTGCTGATGCTGATTTGCGGCCTTGGCGAAGCGTCGAAGATCGCGATGGTCGCGATCGGCGTGTTTTATCCGATGCTCATCAATACGACGACGGGCGTGCTCGAAATCAACAGGATCTATCTGGACGTGGGCCGCAATTTTCGCGCGAATCCATGGCAGGTATTTCGCACTATCGCATTGCCCGGCGCCGTGCCGCACATCATGAGCGGCATCAAGCTGGGTTTTGGTCTGGGCCTGATGCTGATCGCCATTGCCGAAATGATCGGCTCGAAGAGCGGTCTTGGCTACATGATCTGGAATGCATGGGAATTGCTTTCGGTCGAGCAGATGTATGTCGGCCTGATTGTCATTGCGATCCTTGGCTATGGCATTTCCCTGCTGCTGAACGAAATTGAACGCAAGCTGATTCCCTGGAAGTGAACGCGATGAGTCAATACACGCAACAGAAGCACATGCTCGTTGACGCGATCCTGATGCTCGAACGCGCCGAAGTGATCGACTTCAACGGTCACTTCAGCTGGCGCGTGCCAGGCCAGGATCGCATGTTGATCAATTCGGGCGCATCGGTGCGTAGCGCACTGACTGTGGACGATATCATCACGATCGATTTCGACGGCAACCTGATTGAAGGCGATGCCGTCCCGCCGATGGAGTTTCACATTCACTCGGAAATCTATCGCAAACGCCCCGACGTCCATTCCGTCGTGCATACGCACCCGACCTGGTCCACCCTCTTCAGCATGACCGGCCATGTCGTTCAACCGGTCATCATGCAGGCGTCGGTGCTCGGCGAAATTCAGCAGTTCCCGAAGACGGCTTCGATCAACAAAAAGCCGCTCGGTGAAGAACTCGCGGAATGCCTCGGCGCACATCGCGTCGCCATGCTCAAATCGCACGGCGCGGTCATTGCGGCCGAAGGCATTCTGGAAACGTTCGTGCTCGCGTTCTATCTCGAAGAGAACGCGCATCGTCAGTATCTTGCGCAGCAAATCGGCGAACCGATGGTTCTTTCTCCCGAGCAGGTCGAAACGATCAGCCGCAATCTGTGGAAACCGAACCTGCTGCAAAAAGTGTGGGACTACCACGCCGGCAAGCTCCGCGCGTAACGGAATCCGGCCGTCGAACATGCATCACGAACGCATACCCATCTATGTCATGACCGGCTTTCTCGGCAGCGGCAAGTCGACGCTGCTCGCCCGCTGGATGAAGGAAACGCCGTTTTCGAACGCGGCACTTATCGTCAACGAGATTGGTGAAATCGGCCTCGATCATGCGACGCTGGGATTTGCAGGCGATACCTCGACGCTGCTCGCGGACGCGTGCGTATGTTGCAACGGGCTGCCGGCGCTGAACGAAGCGCTTGAAACGCTATTCTGGGCACGCCTGCATCGCAGCATCCCCCGCTTCGGCATGGTCGTGATCGAAACGACCGGGCTTGCCGATCCGGGTCCGCTGATTGCAGCTCTGAGTCTGAATTCGCTCGTGAAAGAGCGCTACCGCATCGCCGGTACGTTCACGACGATTGCGGCGCATCACGCGGCCAATACGCTCGCACGCTTCGACGAGGCGCGTGCGCAGCTGCAAGGCGCCGACACGGTGATCCTCACTCACACGGATATTGCCGAGCCCCCGGAAATCGACGCCGCGGAATCGCTCATAGGCAACTATTACGCGGGTTCGCACATTCTTCGTTCCGCTAACGGCAATCTCCGGCTACATGAGGCGCTTACGCCGCCTTCGCGGCCTGTGAAGCGCGCCGAACGCATCACCGTTCCGGGTGTGCCTCTTTCGCGCTTGACCCGTACGCACGGGGCGATTACGCGTTTCGTTGCAATGGACGACGTGCCGGATAGCGGCGCGCTGTGTGCACGCCTGCGCGAACTCACCTCGCAGTACGACAAATCGCTTTTGCGCCTGAAGGGCTGTGTGCGCCTGAAAAATGGCCGTTCACCCGTCATCGTGCAATTCGTGCTGGGCGACCGGTTCGCGCAGATTACCGAGGCGACATCAAATATGGCAGGCGTGAAAAGCGGCCTGACCTTGATCGTGAAGAGAAATTAGGAGCTGTGTACTCACGAGCGCTCGAACGCAGCATGAAGGTATGCGCCAGGTATTTTTAAACACGCCTGGCGCATCGATTTCATTCGCCATCCGTTTCGATCACGACCACGCCGTCTTCAACGCGCGTCTTGTACGTCTTGAGCGGAATCATGCAGGGCGGCGCGACCACCTCGCCGGTCTTGATATTGAACGAGCCGTTGTGGAAATCGCATTCCACCGTATCGCCATCGATATAGCCCTCCGACAACGAGCCCGGACCATGCGTACAGGTGTCATCCGTGACGAAATATTCGCCCTGGATATTGAATACGGCGAGCGTCAGGCCGTTCTTCTCGACCTTGATCGCTTTACCCTCGGCAACGTCTCCAGCGTGGCAGAGGTGAGCAAATGCGCAAGCGTGACTCATAGGGAATCTCCATCGTTGACATGTTGTGGGTCCGATGATAACTTTGTTCTCAAGTTTTGAACAGCGTTCCTTATAAAGGAACAACAAAACAAGTAGCTTGCTAACCGTACCAAACTGCGTCGCGCAACAACAGCAACCCTGAGGCTCCTACCATGTTGAGAAAAGAACAAAACGATCTCGTCACACAAACCGGCCCCGGCACGCCGATGGGCGAACTGTTCCGCCGTTACTGGCTGCCAGCGCTTCTGTCGGAAGAACTCGAGCAACCTGGCGGCGAACCGGTTCGCCTGCAATTGCTTTCGGAACGCATGCTTGCGTTCCGCGATTCGGAAGGCAAGCTGGGCCTGATCGATGAATTCTGCGCACACCGTGGCGTGTCGCTGTGGTTCGGCCGCAACGAGGAAGGCGGCATTCGCTGCCCGTATCACGGCTGGAAATACGACGTGACCGGTCAGTGCGTCGAGGTACCGTCCGAAGCGCAGGAAAGCGGCTACGCGCAGAGAATCAAACTGAAGTCGTATCCGCTCGTCGAACAGGGCGGCGTCATCTGGGTCTACATGGGACCGGCCGATCAGCAGCCGCCCCTGCCCGCATGGGAATTCTCGACCGTGCCGGCACGCCAGTCGTTCATGAGCAAGCGGATTCAGGAATGCAACTGGTTGCAGGCGCTCGAAGGCGGCATCGATTCGAGCCACGTCTCGTTCCTGCATAGCGGCAGCCTCAACTCCGACCCGCTGTTCAAGGGCTCGAAGGGCAACCAGTACAACCTGAACGACCTGGCTCCGGTGTTCGAGGTGGTCGAGGCGTCGGGCGGTCTCTCAATCGGCGTGCGTCGCAATGCCGAGGACGATCAGTATTACTGGCGTATCACGCCGTGGGTCATGCCTTGCTTCACGATGGTTCCGCCGCGCGGCGATCACCCGATGCACGGCCACTTCTGGGTGCCGATCGACGATCACCACTGCTGGGCATGGAGCTTCGATTACCATCCGACGCGCGCGCTAACGGAAGGCGAAGTGCGGGCGATGAAGGAAGGCAAGGGCATCCACGTGCGCTATGTGCCAGGCAGCAACTACGTTCCCGAGCAGAACAAGACGAACAACTACCTGATGGACCGTGCGGCGCAAAGGGCAGGCACCGCGTACAGCGGTGTCGAAGGCATCGCCATGCAGGATGCCTCGCTGCAGGAAAGCATGGGGCCGATTCAGGATCGCACGAGGGAAAACCTCGTAGGCACCGACAACGGCATCATCATGATGCGCAGCCGGATCATGAAGTCGGCGCGCGCACTCGCCGAGAACGGCACGCTGCCGCCGGGCCGCGATCCGGAGTCGCAGAAGGTTCGCTCGGTCGCGATTCTGCTGAAGCGTGAAACGCCGTTCAGCGAAGGCGCACACGATGCGATGGTCGCGGAAGAAGGCAAGAAGCAGCAATCGATCTGAGCCCCTATAGCTCCGCCGCTCAAAGCGCTGTGCTCCGATGGACACAGCGCTTTTTTATTTTCCGTAACACGACGGGCGCCGACGTCGCGTAAAACCTGGTTGCCCGGAAAATCGTCAGCGTGCTAAAAATAGCAATTAAATAGGAACGAAGTTCCCTTATACGGAACATACATCAACCCTCTGTCTACTTCATGCCATGTCTACCCTCGAAGAATCCGCTGCCGCACCCGCGGCTCAAAACGTCGCGTTATGGGACATATTCACCGCCTTCGTGCGCATCAGCGTGATGTCGTTCGGCGGCAGCACTGCCGCATGGGCCTATCGAGCCGTCGTGGAGGAGCGCAAATGGATGGATAACGATGCCTTCGTCGCGGGCATGACCCTCTCGCAAGTCATGCCCGGCGCAAACCCGGTCAATGTCTCGCTTTATGTCGGCCAGCGTCTGCGTGGGCCGCTCGGTGCGCTCGTTGGCGCGATCGGCATGATCTTGCCTGCTCTTGTCGTCGTGCTCGTATTGGCAGTGCTCTATACGCGTCTCTCGGGCTATCCGCTCACCCACTTTCTGCTGCTCGGCATTGCCGCTGCCGGCGTTGGCGCGACGTTCTCGATGGGTGCCAAGGTTGCGGTGCGCGTCGAGCGCAAACTGCTCCGCTATGTGTTTGCCATGGTCGCCTTCGTCACCGTCGGCGTGCTGCATTGGCCTACCGTGCCTGTCGTGCTCGTACTCGTCCCGCTCAGTATCATTTGCGCTGCTATGGAAAACTAAATGGCTAACGTCCTGCTAAGAATCGTTCTTCTGTTCGCGCCGCTTTCCGCGTTGTCGTTCGGCGGCGGCCAAACCATCATTGCCGATGTCCAGCATCAAAGTGTGTCGGTCTACCACTGGCTGTCGGGTCAGGAATTCGCGGACCTCTTCGCTATCTCCCGCGTCTCTCCCGGGCCGACCACCCTGATTTCCGCGTTGATCGGCTGGCATCTGGAGGGCTTTACAGGCGCGATCGTGGCGACGCTCGCGATGTATATCCCGTCATCGGTGGTATTCGTGGTCGTCACGCTGTTCTGGCATAAGAGCGAAGGCACGCGTTGGCGTCGCGCCATCGAGCGCGGGCTGGCACCGGTGGCGGTCGGTCTGATTTTCGCCGGGGCCGTGGCCGTGATGGAATCCATGCACGCAACCACGCTCGCGTGGGCAACAACGGCTATTGCAGCCTGCGTCGTCTACTTCACCAAGCTCAATCCGTACATTCTGATGTCGGCCGTAGCGCTAATCTACGTAGCCGTGTTCTACGTGCCGCTCTAATAGAACCGAACAGACGGCGGATAAACTGAAACCCCGGGAGTCGGACATCGATCCGACTCCCGGGGTTTTTTCATTGAACCGACCGGGATTCCTGAACCGCCCAGCTTCCCGGGTTAAGCACCGGGAACGCGCACCAGGAACGCCGCTTCAGAAGCGATGACGAATACCCGCCGCGAGCAATAACTGGCTGCTTCCGCCCGAAGGCATCATCGAGTTGATGACGGCCGGCGCGTCAGCCGAAGCACGCTGATAGACTGCTTCGACGTAGGTATCGGTACGCTTCGACAGGATGTAATCGGCCTGCAGCGCGCCCTGATTCCAATGTGCGCCCGTACCCTTCGTATACGTGTACATGCCGCTGAGCGACAACGCGGCGCTTGCTTGCCACGTTCCGTTGACCTCGTAGTTGCCGAAGGCGACGGATCGCGCGGCTTGCCCCGTTTCCGTGTCGGTTATGCCGCTATAAATCGAGCGCGTCCAGGATGCTGCCAGCGTGACCGGACCGAACGCCTGGCTGGCACCGACACCGAAAGTGTTTTGTGCCTGCACAGCAGCATCGAACGTACTGCGATTCGCGCCCGGCAACGTTACTGCATCGTAAGCGCCGCTTTCCGTGTTGCCCCGCCCGTTCGCATGCAGCCAGGCCGCACCGGCGTTGAAATCGCCGCTGCCATAATTCGCGCCGATGCTGTAGGCGCGATTGTCGGCAAACCGCCCCGCCGCATTGGAGAACGCATACATCCCGCCGAAACTCAGTCCGCCAAACGATGAGCTGGCGTATTTGATCGAGTTGCGCGCGAGCCATGAATTATTCGCGTTGTCGTTGTCGAATGGATGCGCGAACGCCGTACCGCCATTGCCGCCCGTCAGCGTGAACGGGGCAAGGTAGTCGTGGATGGAATCGTATTGATGCCCGAGCGTCAGCGTGCCATATCCGCCGTTCTCGAGGCCCACGTAATACGGATGGTCGTTCTGATCGGCACCGGTCGTGACGCTGAAACCACGTTCGAGACGAAAGATGGCCCGATTACCGCCACCCAGGTCTTCAGAACCCTGCAGGCCCCAAAAACTGCCGTCGATCAGACCCGATGCCAGCTTGAATTGATGCCCGCCATCGACACGGTTCAGCCAAACGGCGCTAGCATCGATTTCACCGTACAGCGTCACGCTGCTTTGAGCCAATGCGTTCGAGCCGGCCGCGGCAAGTGCCGCCATCAGGCCAAGGCGGGCGATGCTTTGGGGACGATATTTATTGTGTCGTTCTGCCATCGTGCTTACACCTCCACTTCGTCGAAACGCCGCCATTTGTAGACGAGGGTCGAGGCCAGCCAGATAAACGCGCACAATCCGATGATCGCGTAGCCGACCATCCCGAAGTTGTCACCGATCGCGCCGATTTCATCCCAGAACGCACCGCTCAGATGCAGCTTGTCGGCGATCAGCCCGAGTGCTTCTACTCCGCCAACGCCGATTGCGACAACCGCCGATACCAACGTAATCGTCATGTTGTAGTAGAGCTTGCGGATCGGCTTCATGAACGCCCAGCCGTACGCGCCCAGCATCAGGATGCTGTCCGTCGCATCGATAAGCGACATGCCTGCCGTGAACAGCGCCGGGAACACCATGATCGACCAGATAGGCACGCCATGTGATGCCTGGGTCGCCGAAACACTGAGCAAGCCGATTTCGGATGCCGTATCGAAGCCGAGCCCGAAGAGCACGCCGAGCGGGTACATATGCCAGCCGCGCGTAATCAGCCGGAACATCGGTTTGAAAATGCGCGCGAGCAGGCCGCGATTGGCGAGCAGTAGATTGAGATCTTCTTCATCGTAACGCTCGCCCCGGCGCACGCGCATAAAGGTAGCGACCACGGATTTCAGCACGATGAGATTGATCGCGGCGATCACGAACAGGAAGACGGCCGACACCAGCGTGCCGATCACGCCGCCAATTTCATGAAATGCCTCGAAGCGGTGTTGCAGCGTCATGGCCGTCGCCGCAATCGCAGCGGTTGCGGCGATCACGATAGTCGAATGACCCAGCGAGAACATGAAACCCACCGTCACCGGCCGCTGCCCTTCCTGCATGAGCTTGCGCGTCGAATTGTCGATAGCGGCGATATGGTCGGCGTCGACCGCGTGACGCAGCCCGAAGCTGTAGGCGAGAAAGGCCGTGCCGAGCAGCACCGGCTGCCCATGAAACGCAATGAATGCCCACGCCCATGCGCCGAGATTGAATACGGCGAGAAGCGCATACATCGCGGCAATACGGCCTCGAATATTCGGGCCGGCATCGTTGAACAGGAATTTCAGAAATCGAATCATTCACGTCTCCACCGAAAGATCGCCATGCGCGGATCGCACATCGCTCATACTTTTCTAAAGAATCCTCATACTCCCGATCACATCCAGTCGTTCCTTATAAAAGAACATCGAATCTTTATCTGGAACGCTTTGCGAGAATAATGCGGGCTATGCTATGGTGGTGTCAAGACGCAATTGGCGCGAAATGGATAGCCGACATGCAACGCATCACGATTACGATTGACGATTTCCTGCTCGCGATGCTCGACGACACGATGAAGCGGCACGCCTACAACAGCCGCTCGGAAGCGCTGCGCGACATCCTGCGTGCCCATCGTTCAAAGGAGTTGTTGGCTGACGCCCACGTGCAATGTATCGGCACGTTGACGATCGTGTTCGAGCACGGCGTACGCGAACTCGCGCAGCGCCTGTCGGATGCGTATCACGAACGGCACGCGCTGATCGTCAGCAGCAATCGCATCTATCTCGACCACGACAATTGCCTGGAAACGATCGTGCTACGCGGTGAAGTGGGTACGATTCAGCAATTCGCATGGTCGCTTGCGTCGCAGCGTGGCGTGCGCAACAGCAACCTGCATCTGATGCCGCTGATGGGAGAGAGTGCGCCGTCACACGAGCATCTGCACGTGTGACGGCGTGGGTTGCTTTAGCCGTTAGTCGTGCTTGTGCGGGTGGCCGTGCGAGTGGTCATGCGCGTGATCCCCATGGTGGTGATGCCCGTGATCAGCGCCGTGGCTATGATCATGATCGTGATGATGGTGATGGCCGTGTGCGTGTGCATGATCGTGATGTTGATGCTTGCCGGCGGTTACAGGGTGGTGGTGACGATGTACGGTGCCATCCTCGTGCGCATGCCATTCGGACACATCGGATTTACCGTGCAGGCTCGGGTCTTCGCTGAACACCAGCGATTTGACCGTGACGGGAACGGTGCGTGACGGCATGCGGATGCGGCCCAGATCGACGTAATCGAGCCCTCGCAGCGAAACCCCATCGATCACGAACAGGTCGTTTCCGTCCAGTGCTTCGCGCAGCAAGTTGCCGAGCGAATTGGCAATGTCGCCATCGGCGATAACGTAGAGCGGCTTGCCGGCAGCGATGGTCGACGGATTTGCGTCGATCAGCCCGCGCGCGAGTGCCGACAGCCGCGAATATTCCGGCGGCCCCGCCCAGCGCACCACGATTGCCACGTCGCGTTCCCCCTCTTTCAGGTCGTAGCGCTGGAAGCTCTTGCGCAGCGACTCGACGATCGCCGCCGGGTCGATCACTTCGGGCATGCGCTCTTCGATCGGCACGACCGGCATATTCTTGCGCGGCAGCAGATTGCGCGGATTCGAAATGAAAGTCGTGTTGCCGCTCAGCTGGATGCTGTATTCGGACGCGCCGAGAACCGTCGCGCGAATGCACTCGATGGCCGGCAGCAGCGTCCACGGCACTTCATTGGCAAGCAGGCGCCGACGCACGGCGGAACCGAAAAGTTTCCCGAGATCGAGGAAGTCCCGTGTTTCGCGCTCGTAGACATATTCGCCGACACCACCCGAGAAGATCAGACCATCCGGCTTGTCCAAATCGGCAATCGGATCGGTCAGGAACAGTGAATTCAGATCTTCCGCGGTGAAGCGCTCGCTCAGCACACGCATAAGCGTCTGCGCCATCCAGTCGGCAACCTGCGCAAGTTGCTCGCGCGTCGTCTGCGTGCCGATTTCCCAGGCAAATCCGGCCGCCCGCGCATGTTCCTTGCCTGCCGGATCGAGACGCGTGATGCGCCCTTGCTGGTCCGTCACGATCAATCGTCCGCCGAGATGAACCGCGGCCGTGCCGATCACGTTGCCGGAATCGACCAGACCCAGCTTGGTCGTGCCGCCGCCGATGTCGACATTGAGCACGCGCTTTTTGTGCTCGTGAGAATACCTGGCCGCGCCCGAACCATACACGGCCAGCATGGCTTCCATGTGGTGCCCGGCAGCCGCGCAGACGAATTCGCCGCCCTGTTCCGCGAGCATATCCGCAATGCCTTCGCTGTTCTCGCGACGCAGCGCTTCACCGGTGAGGATCACGGCACCGGTATCGATGTCGTCCGGACCGAGATTGGCTTCCTTGTAGGCCGCGGCCACGATGCGTTCGAGCGCCTGCGTATCCATCTGCGTTTCGCTCAGATACGGCGTGAGCGAAATCGGGCTCTGATAAATCGGTTCGCGCCCCACGATGATGTAACGGCTCGAGAGTTCTTCAGCAATGCGCCGCATATGAATACGCGAGAACACGAGTTGCGTGCCCGACGAACCGATATCGATACCGACGCTATTGAGCACGACGTTATCGAGCAGCCACATGGCCTCCTGATTCGTTTCGGACTCGGCGAAATCGTGGTCGTGATCATGATCGGCATCGTCACCGTGCTCGTGGTTAGGGTCGTAACCGTACAGGTGATCGTCAAGCGAATGAACGTTTGCATCGTTCGGCATGGGGCGTCTCCGGTTTGTAGGGCATTTGTACAGCGATCATACCGTAGCTTATGGAACGGTAGTAGCTGAAAATGGAACGACTCTCCGCATAAAAGAATTGTTCCCCTTTAAATACCGGCATCGCTTATTGGCTGCGCGGCAAAAAACGCGGCGCAGCAATCAATAGAACCGCCCACACTAGGGCTAACCCGATCCCCTTACATCTTGACAAAAATCAAGCAGACGCGCCCAATACGGCAACTGCACCTTAATATAGAAACGGTGTTCTATATAAAGGAACAACGGAAATGAAGTTATCTAAGGAGACAGTTGGTGGAGCTTCAACTTGATGTCACCAATACGCCGCCCCGGTTCTGGAAGCGGTTCGACTCGAAATGGCTGGTGATCGGCAGCGCAATCTTCATCGTCGCGGTGCTGGCGTTGATTCCCCTTTGTTTCCTGTTATGGCAGAGCTTCATGACGCCGCAGGGAGCGGATACGTCATCGGTATTTACCCTCGACAATTACCGGATTGCATTCGGTAGCGCGGACTCCTGGTCGGCTTTCGCAAATTCGGTGGAATTCGCCATTGGTGCCGCACTCGTTTCGTTCGTTCTCGGCTCGGGTCTTGCCTGGATCAACGAGCGTACCAATACGCCCTTGCGGCGTTTTTTTTCGATCGTGACGATCGTTCCGCTCATCAATCCGGCGATTCTCTTCACGATTGCCTGGATTCTGCTTGCCAGCCCGAAGATCGGCGTGCTGAACGTTGCGCTGATGCACTGGCTCGGCCTTTCGCATCCGCCGCTCAATATCTACAGTATGGGCGGGATGATCTGGATCGACGGCTTGCAATACTCGCCCATGGCGTTCCTGCTGATGTCGGCAGCGTTTCGCGGCATGGACCCGTCGCTGGAAGAATCCGCCATCATGAGCGGCGCAAGCCTGTTCAGGACGACGTTCAGCATCACGTTTCGCCTCGCAGTGCCGGCCATCGTTTCGACGGTGCTGATCCTGTTCGTGCGCGCGGTCGAATCGTTCGAAGTGCCTGCGCTGATCGGCCTGCCGGTAAAAATTCAGGTACTCACGTCGTCGATTTACGAAGCACTGCAGCAATATCCGACACCGACCGGGCTGGCCTCTTCCTATTCCACCATCCTGCTGCTCATCACGTCGGTCGGCATCTTCGTCCAGAGCCGCCTGTTGGCCAAGGGCGGCAAATTCACGACGGTCACCGGCAAAGCGTTCCGCGCACGCACCATCGACCTTGGCGCATGGCGCTATCTCACCGCGGCAATCTTCGTGCTGTATGCGCTTGTGATCGTGGTGCTGCCTCTGCTCGTTCTGCTATGGTCGTCGTTCCAGAAGTTCTATGCGCCGCCGTCGATGGAAGCGCTGCGCCACCTGACGCTCGACTCGTACCGCTACATATTCAGCTATCCGGAACTTAAGGAAGCCGTCGGCAACAGCCTGATTCTCGGGTTTTCCTGCGCAACGGGCGTGATGCTGCTTTCCGCAATCGTGTGCTGGATCGTGATCAAAACGAAGATTCGGGGCCGCTGGCTGCTCGATAACCTCGCATCGCTTCCGATGGTGTTTCCGGGCCTCGTATTGGGCCTGGCATTCATGATCTTCTTCCTGAACGTCAACGTCGGCATCTACGGCACGTTGTGGATTCTCCTGATCGCATACATCACGCGATTCATGCCGTACGGCATGCGTTATACGCAGACCTCGATGGTTCAGTTGTCGAAGGAACTGGAAGAATCGGCGGAGATGTGCGGTTCCGGCTGGGGCACGACGTTCTTTCGTATCGTCTTGCCGCTGCTCAAACCGGGTCTGATGGGCGGCTGGATTTATGTGTTCATCGTATCGATCCGCGAATTGTCCGCCTCGATCCTGCTGTACAGCCCCGGTAGCGAAACGATTTCCGTCGTGGTGTGGGAACTGTGGCAAAACGGGCAATACGTCGAACTGTCGGCGTTAAGCGTGATGTTCGCGATTGGCTTGCTCGCGCTGGTATCGCTCGCGCAGTGGGTGGGCAGCAAATTCGGCGTGAAATCGGTCTGAACCCGCCATAACAGAAACTATTGAGACGACAATGCTAAACATTCAGAATCTGAACATGGCGTATTTCGACAGTCACGGCGTGAAAGTCGCGGGCATTGAAAACGTGAGTTTCGAGGTGCCTGAAGGCAAGCTGTTCACGTTGCTCGGCCCGAGCGGCTGCGGTAAGTCCACGACCCTGCGCTCGATTGCGGGCCTCGAAAAACCCGATGGCGGAAAAATCACGGCGAGCGGCGTAACCGTCTTCGACGCGGATCGCAAGACGTTCGTGCCGCCCAATAAACGTCAGTTCGGCATGGTGTTTCAGTCGTACGCGATCTGGCCGCACATGACCGTTTTCAAGAATTGCAGCTTTCCGCTTGAAGTCGGCACGAAGAAATTCACGAAACAGCAGATTGCCGACAAGGTCATGCGCGCACTCACCGCGGTCGGCCTCGATCATGCTGCCGATCGCGATGCAACGAAGATGTCCGGCGGCCAGCAGCAACGTCTGGCCCTCGCCCGTGCAATCGTGATGGAGCCGAAACTGCTGCTGCTCGACGAGCCGCTGTCGAATCTCGACGCGAAGCTGCGCGACAAGATGCGTTTCGAGCTGAAGCGTCTGCAGCGCGAGCTGAACGTCACGACGATCTACGTGACGCACGACCAGGAAGAAGCGCTCGCGATGTCGCACGAAATCGCGATCATGAAGGACGGCCACATCGTTCAGAAGGCGCGGCCTCGCGATATCTACGAACAGCCGGCCAACCGGTTCGTGGCGGATTTCATCGGCACGACGACCTTTGTCGATGGCACGGTCCGGGACACGGACGGTCAGAAGCTGACCGTTCATTCGAGCATCGGCCCGATCACGGTGGCTCACGGCGACGGCATGAATGCCGGTGCAAAAGCCGTCGTGTCGTTGCGCCCGGAGAACCTGGAAATCTTCGATAGCAAGCCGACGCTCGAACACGGCAACGTGTTCGAAGGCACCGTCTATTCCAAAGTATTCCTTGGCGAAACGCTTGATTTGCAGATCAAGGTCGGTGAACAGATTTTGCTCGCGCGTGCGCATCCGTCGCATCGCCAGCCGGTCGGCTCGAAGATCTGGGTCACCATTGATCCAGCCCGCTGTGTCGCGCTGAACCCGCAGTAAATTCGCTGTACCAACAAGGAGGCACTATGTCTGAAGCAAACATCGACACAAACACGATGTATGAGGAAGATCAGCGCGCTGAGGAATCGCATCACAGCACCGCTGGCAATGTGAAGAATCGCATTTTCGTGCGCGGTATCGAAGGGGCGTACAGCCTGAGCACGGAACTGGAGCGTCTGCGTTCGGTTCCGCGCGTGCGCAAAGGCAAGGAAGTCAAGTTCAGCAAGGGACCGCAAACCTTCAGCCGCCACTACGTGCAGCCGAAGAACGGAATCACGCAAACGTTCCACCTTCATATCGAGGAGTACTCGCCGGGCGGTCACTCGCAGAAGCACGGCCACGTGAACGAAGCGGCGTTCTACATTCTCGACGGCATCGGCTACGAAGTACACGACGGCATCCGCTACGACTGGGAAGCCGGCGACATCGCGATCGTCCACAACAACTGCGTGCACCAGCACTTCAACCGCAGCCTGGACAAGCCCGCGCGTGCGCTCGTCATCAAGACGAAGCCGATGTTCATGTTCATGAACATGCTGTTCCAGAAGACCGTCGAACCTCGCCCTGACGAGCCGTCGCCGACCGGCGTTGGTTTCGTCGCGCGCATGGAAGAAACTGATTTCAATCATCCGGAAGGAGGCTACTGATCATGGCATGGACCGAATCGGGAAACTGGCTAGCAGGCAAGGAAAATAGCGCGCTTTACAAGGGCCTGCTGGAAAACGCCGAACAGGCTCCGGAGCGCAACGCCAAGCGCGCAAAGATCGTGCGGCCGGAAAACATGCCGTGGGAAATGTCGCGTCAAGGCCTGCTCAAGCACCTGCTGAACGAAGGCATGAACACGCGCATGGAGACGGTCGACGCGTACATGCAGATCATTCCGCCGGGCAGCAAGTCGGGCAAACACCGTCACCTGGCCGAAGAGTGCCTGTACGTGCTCGAAGGTCGCGGCTATGACCTGCACCAGGACTACGATGTCGAAATCGTCGATCAGTACGCGTGGAAGCCGGTCGGCGAACTCAAGCGCTTCGAGTGGGAAGCCGGCGACGTGATCTATATTCCGCCCGGCACCGCGCATCAGCATTTCAACGCGGACCCGGAGCGCCCCGTACGCCTGATCTCCGCGATCAACCGCATTTTCTGGAAGTGCGGCCTCAACGATCTCCAACAGCTCGAAGACGCGCCGGAATACGACCCGAGCGTGACGCTCACGGCCGAGAAGATTCGCGAGTACCTGAAGAATACGGCGACCGTCTAAGGCGTACCCGGATCGGTTAGCTTGCAGGTCTGCGAGCTAACTTGTTGTATACGCAACCCGCATTGAATGGAGAAGTAAATGAGCAAGAACGCAGTCGTTTCCGAGGACATGGCGAAGAAATTCGCTTCCGAAAAGGAAACCGCGTATACGCGCTGGGTTGCCCAGCAAGGCCTGGACATTATCGACGGTCATTACATCCAGGACCTGCGTACGGTCGATCTGAAGGATTGGGCGCGTCGCGGCGGCAAGGGCGTCTACATCAACCACGAAGCGTCGCGAACGTCGAACGACTGCTACGTCTGCGAAATTCCGCCGGGCAAATCGCTTGCGCCGCAGCGTCAGTTGTTCGAAGAAATGATCTACGTTCTGAGTGGCCGGGGATCGACTACCGTTCGCAACGAAGCCGGCGCGGAAGTCACGTTCGAATGGCAAGCCGGGGCCCTCTTCGCGATCCCGCTGAACTGCTGGCACACGCACTACAATACGTCCGGCAAGGACGCCGCGCGTTTCGTCGCGGTCACGAACGGTCCGCCTACGATCAACGCGCTCGAAGACATCGATTTCATCTTCGGCACGGCGTACGATTTCAAGAACCGTTTCAATGGCGAGCCCGATTACTTCGCCAACGGCGGCGAACAGAAAGGCCTGCTGATGGACACGAATTTCGTCGCCGATGCGGTGAACCTGCCGCTGATCAGCGCCGCCGAACGTGGTGCCGGCGGCGGTCACATCCGCTTCAGCATGGCGCG
Organism: Paraburkholderia sp. Ac-20336; assembly: GCF_017105025.1. Taxonomy (NCBI): domain Bacteria; kingdom Pseudomonadati; phylum Pseudomonadota; class Betaproteobacteria; order Burkholderiales; family Burkholderiaceae; genus Paraburkholderia; species Paraburkholderia sp. Ac-20336. The sequence continues at coordinate 37,701 of NZ_JAAGPS010000010.1, forward strand.
CGGCTCGCAGAACAGCCACATTTCGCAGTTCCCGACCTCGACGTACAAGAAAGCGCACTCGCATGGTCCCGGCGCGCACGTCATCATCATGAGCGGTTCGGGTTACTCGATGATGTGGCGCGAAGGCGAAGAGCCGAAGCGTTACGACTGGCAAACCGGTTCGCTCATCACTCCGTCCAACGGCGAGTTCCACCAGCACTTCAACACGAACCCGAATCCGTCGCGTTACCTCGCGCTCAAGCACGAAGTCGTATCGCAGCGCAATTCGCAAGGCGTGCCGAAGGCCTGGATTTCGCGTCGCATCGGCGGTTGCCAGATCGACTATGCGGACGAAAACCCGGTCATCCGTTCGACGTTCTCATCGGAACTGGAAAAGATCGGCCTCTCGATGCAGATGGATGGCGCATACACGAAGGAACTGGAAACGCTGCCGCCGCTCGCGGTTTGAATTCCTGCCGCTGAACCGCTAATCCGGTACGGCTAAAGGTGTGGGGTACATCAGGCCGATGTGCCCCTGCCGAAAATAAACACATCGGAGACTCTTGATGAAGAGTAATTTCCGCCTCGCAGCCATTGCTGGGCTTCTGGGTGCCGCGCTGACGTTCATGGATTCCAGTCCCGCTTTCGCAGCCGGTTATGTATCGAGCGAATCCGTCGCGCAATACAACGGCGCGGATCGCATGCAAAAGTTGATCGCCGGGGCGAAGGAAGAAGGCAAACTGACGGTATATGCGTCGCTGCCGCCTGACGATTTCAACCCGGTCGTGCAGGCCTTCGAAAAGAAATACGGCGTACACGTGACTGTCTGGCGTTCAAGCGCTTCGGGCATTCTGCAACGCGCCATTTCGGAAGGCCGTGCCGGCCGCTACGAAGCGGACGTGTTCGAAACCAACGGCCCGCAGCTCGAAGCGATGTACCGCGAAAAACTGTTGCAGCCGATCAACTCGCCGGTTCTGAAATCGCTGATTCCCGAAGCGATTCAGGACAACAACGCCTGGACGGCGACGCGCCTGAACGTGTTCACCGTCGCGTACAACACGAACCTGATCAAGAAGGCAGACCTGCCGAAGACGTACAAGGATCTGCTCGACCCGAAATGGAAAGGCAAGCTCGGCGTGGAAGGCCAGGATTCGATCCCGTGGTTCGCAGGCACGGTGCAGGAACTCGGTGGTCAGCCGGGTATCGACCTGTTCAAGCAGATCGTTGCCAAAAACGGCGTGTCCGTGCGTCGCGGCCATACGCTGCTGGCGAATCTGGTCGCCTCGGGTGACGTGCCGATGGCTTTCGGCATCTACAACTACAAGGTCCAGTCCATGAAGGAGGCCGGCGCTTCCATCGACTGGTTTTCGATTGGATCGGCCATCACCCAGCCGAACGGCGTCGGTGTCGCGCACATGCTGAGGCATCCGAACGCGGCCGTGCTGTTTTATGATTTCCTGCTGACCGAAGGCCAGGCCATGTATGCCGATCACGATATGGCTGTGACGAATACGACGGTCAAGCACAAGCTGCCGAGCGTGGCGATGCAGATCATCTCGAACAAGGACATCATCGACAACCAGGCGAAAAACCAGGCGCTGTTCAATACCGTATTCAACGGCATGAATTAAGTCCCGATCAGAAAGAGGTGCGTCTGGTCCACGCACCTCTTCTTTCAGGCAGACCCAAAGTATCATTATTATTATAAGGACTGCTTTCCACGCGGATAATCTTTATCTGTCATGGAATCTTATGCGTGTGTTTCATTTAACACGGGATAGGCAGTGCATTTAGTGCCGCGTTCCAGCAGGGGTTTGTACCAGATCGCAAAGTATATCCTTTTTCATTAGGTATACTTATTTCTACAAATTGCGGCATTTCTGCATGCAGATATCTGTCGATCCACACTGAATTTTTATTAAATCAAGGTCGGAGACTCATGAATAAAAAAATACTCGCACTGATGTCCTTCCCCGCTCTTGCAAGTATTGCAAGCGTTGCCCACGCACAAAGTTCGGTTACGTTGTACGGCATTGTGAACGAGGGGATCAACTACATCAACAATCAGGGCGGTGGCGCCGTGGTTGGCCTCATCAAAGGTCAGACCAATGGTAGTCGCTGGGGTCTGCGCGGTACGGAAGATCTTGGCGGCGGCCTGAAAGCCGTCTTCGACCTGGAGAACGGTTTCGACGGTTCTGCCGGCACGCTCTCGCAAGGCGGCCGTCTTTTTGGCCGCTCGGCATGGATGGGTCTGCAAACGCCGTACGGCAGGCTCACGTTCGGTCGTCAATACGATGCCATGCACGACGATGTCGGCGAGCGCCTGTCCTCGACCGGAATATGGGCGTGGATCGGCAGTCACGTGGGCGACTTCGACAACCTGAACGCCAATTTCCGGATGGATGGCTCGATCCGCTATATCTCGCCGACGTATGCCGGCGTCAAGCTCGATCTGTTATTCGCACCGGGCGGCGCACCGGGTAGCTTCGCCACCAACCGTCGTTATCAGGCTGCGGCGACATACGATTCCGGCCCGATTATCGGCGCAATCGCGTACGAGAATCTGAACAATCCGGCGGTGTCGGTTTACGACAGTGCTGCTGCACCCGGCACGTCGGCCTTCTCGTCGCCCGGCAAGTCGCCATCGTTCAGCGGCTTCCTGTCCGCAGACACGCAAGCCATCTTCGCAGCAGGTGTCGGCTACAAATTCGGCACCGGCGGCCAGGTCAGCTTCGTGTACACGCGAACCGTCTTCAGCAATATGTTGCCAACGAAAACGACGCCGAATACCGGGTCGGCGACGTTCAACAGCTACGAAGGCAACATTCGCTACCGCGTGATGCCGACACTGCTGCTTGCGGCAGCGTATGACTACACGACCGTGCGCGCGCAGGGCAGGGCGGCGCACTATCACCAGGTCAATGCCGGACCGGATTATTTCCTCTCCAAACGCACCGACATTCAATTGAGCGGCGTATGGCAACTCGCCTCCGGTATCGATTCGACCGGCAAGTCCGCGGTCGCAACGATCGGCTCGCTCGGCAGCTCTTCAACGCCCACGCAGGTTGCAGTCAAGCTCCTTCTTCGGCATCGCTTCTAAAACCGGTTGATGGACGTGCGAGGCTCTGTTGCATGGAGCCTCGCGTTATTTCGGAAATTTCGCACGCGCACTACGTATGAACGACACGATCCAACTCACCCCACGTCACTTCAAGGCGGCTGTTGCTGTCGAACCATCACGCACGGAGATTCAGACATTCGAGCGCCCGGCAATTACGCCGTCTACCGGATTGCTTCGCGTTGCGATTACGGGCGTATGCGGCAGCGATGGCCCTTATTACCAGCAACTTCCTCAAAGCCGCGGGCCGCTGATTCTCGGGCACGAGACAGTCGGCCATATCGAAGAAGCAGGCGAGCTTGCCAGCACACGTTGGGGGCTTAAAGAAGGCGATTACGTCGCGCTCGAAGAATACGTTCCGTGCGGTCATTGCGAATATTGCCTGTCGAACGAATTCCGCCTGTGCAACGCAACAGATTGGCGCCTGAACGGTCTGCGTTATGGCGCAACCGGCCTGAAGACCGCGCCGTCTTTCTGGGGCGGCTTCAGCCAATACCAGTACCTGCAACTGAACACCGTATTTCACCGCGTGCCCTCGAGCGTCGCACCGAAACACGCGGCACTTGCCCTGCCCCTTGGTAACGGTATCGAATGGGCTTACTTGCAGGGCGGCGCAGGTCCAGGCCAGGCAGTCGTCATCCAGGGTCCTGGACAACAAGGCTTGTCGTGCGTCGTTGCAGCGCGCGAAGCGGGTGCCGAAAAAATCATCGTCACGGGACTGTCGACGGACACCGACCGCGAACGTCTTGCACTGGCAAAACGGCTCGGCGCGGATCACACGATCGAGGTCGATCAGGAAGACGTGCTCGAACGCGTAGCCGACCTCACGGGCGGCTCGATGGCCGATCTCGTGATCGATTGCGCATCGGGCGGTCCGGCCACCGTCGTCTCCGCAATCCAGCTTGCGCGAAAGCGCGGAACGGTCGTACTCGGTGGGCAAAAGCGCGTGCCGATTCCCGAATTCAACAGCGACATGATCATCGCGCGCTTTCTCACGGTGAAAGGCATGCGCGGTCACAGTTACCAGTCCGTAGAACTCGCATTGCAATTGATCGCCGCGAACCGCCACGACGTCACGCAGATGAGCACGCACACGTTCGGTCTCGACGACACGGACCTGGCGTTACGCACCTTGCAGGGCGAAGGTGTCAGCGGTGCGATTCACATGACGATCGATCCGTGGAAGTAAGCCATGCCTGATTACCAGACCCCATCCGAAGTGCGTTACAGAATTCAGACGCCGAATTCTTCTCCTCGGCGCATTCGCGTAATCGCGCTGACGGATAACGACCCCGAAGTCGCAAGCTGCCGCACATACGCCGATGTGGAGTTTGCGATGGCGAGCGATCTCGCCGCGCTTTCGCAAAGCTCTGATACAAGTGCTGACCTGGACTCCGAGGTGCTAAGCGAATGGCTCGGCACGCCCGATACGGTCGTCATTTCGGGCCGCGACGGTGACGATGCCCGAGCGATGGCAATCGCGGCAAGGACGTATCGCATGCATGGCGTCACCGTATCCGTCGTAATCAGTCCTTCCGACAGGAAATCGAACAGCACGGCCGATATGTTGCGTCCTTACAGCACGATGATGGTTCTTCCGACGAAGGCCGGTTATCTGGACGACCTGCTTTCCGCACTCGGCGCGTAACAAGGAGAATATTTTGCAGCGCGACATCAATCGATGGTGGACAGTACTCGGCGGCGCAGTCTGTGTTTCCGTCGGCGCGGGGGTATTGTCGGCATTCATGTTCGGCATGTTCATCAAGGCGATCGCCGCGGAGAATCACTGGAGCCGTGCACAGGTTTCGCTCGGCTTGACCGTCTTCGAATTTTCGATGGGACCCGGCACCATCCTCCTCGGCTCGCTCATCGACAAAATGGGTGTGCGCCGCCCCACCCTGTTATTTCTGATCCTGTTTGCGGCATCGACGGCTCTCGTGGGCGTGTTGCCGGCGTCTCCATGGATATTCGCACTGGCATTCGTTGCGGTCGGCCTGTTCGCACCCAGTACGAATGCACTGCCTTATGCGAAAGTAATCTGCGCTCGCTTCGACCGCCAGCGTGGCCTGGCACTGGGCTTGATGGTTGGCGGCACGGCAGTGGGCGCGATGTTCATGCCGCACTATGCGGGTTACCTGCTGAAACACTTTGGCTGGCGTGCAGGCTATTTCGGCGTCGCTGCGTTGATGGCCATGTTCTCCGTTCCCGCGCTTTACTTCCTCGTCAAAATGCCGCCGGGCGTCGACGAAGAACTCGTGCGTAAAGCGCATGAAGCTAGACGCGAACTACCATCGCTCTGGTCGCTATTCCTCGAGGATCGGACTTTCCGCCTGCTGGGCCTTTCGATCTTCTGTGTGTCCGGCGTGCTGCTCGCGTTGCTTTCGCAACTCGTACCCATGATGAGCGATCGCGGCGAAACAGTGTCGGCTGCCGCAACGATGCTGTCGATCGCCGGTTTGACATCAGCGCTCGGCCGTCTGCTCGCTGGCTGGTTGATGGACCGGATTCATGCGCCCTATTGTGCTGCGATGTCGTTCTCGCTGACGCTCATTGGCGTGCTCATTCTCGCAACGGGCGCGACCGGTTACACCGCAATGATTGCCGCCGGACTGATTGGCGTTTCAATTGGCGCGGAAGCGGACATCATTACGTTCATCGTAAGCCGCTACTTCGATCTGCGCCTGTTTGGCCGGGTATGTGGTGCGATGTGGATGGCGTGGGGATGGGGTGCGGGCATCATGATCTTTGCATCCGGACTCTCGTTCGACCTCACGCACTCCTACACGATTGCCCTCTGGACGTTCTCGGGATTTATTTCGATCGCCGTCGTCTCGATCATGTGTCTCGGGCCATACGTGTATCCGGAACAGCGTGATCCGAAGCGTGCCGCAGTCAAGGCAGGCGCCTCAGCCTGATCCCAATGGTACTGGCGATCCTGACACGGCACAGGACAGGTAGTCGCGATGCCTGGCGTGTGGCGCCGACTCTGAACGCCAGCAGGTCTGAAACGGCTTTGTTCGCGCGAGGCCGTTTAATGACCCGATTGCGTTGTGCCGTGCATGTCCGGCCCCCAGGAAGTCGCTGCGTTCTGTTGCTGCTCGAGGACGGCCTTCGCCTGCTCCAGATTCTCCGGATAGCTGTCGTCGGCGACACCGGGGTTGTAGCCCGCCGCTTCCAGTTGCTCAAGTTCCTTGACCACCTGGGCGTGCGTGATGGGCTCAGCAGCATGCGACAACATTGGAACAAGGATGGCAGCAGCGCAAACAGCATTGATCAGGAGTTTCATGGCCTTACCTCTGGGGTGTGGACGTCTGATTTGTCAGATCACTATCTCATTATTATAGGACCGCCATGGGGAAATTACTAATTTACACATGACGGGATTGATTACCAATTAATTCAACGCAGATCGTTCCCGAATGCGGGCAGCGAGCAAAATTGCCGGTCGTACCAACGATGTCGAACCATGCCGTGCGCGCATTGTTGTAACGAATCGGACCCGATGGATTCAAGAAACCTAACCACGTCAGTTATTCCGTGGCATGCGCGAACACCCGAGCCTCGCAGGCGCACTAGCAGTAGAGCCCGAAGTACTGTTGATGGACGAGCCGTTTTCTGCGCTCGATGCGCAGATGCATGAAACTATGCAGACCGAATTGATGCAGGTGCGCGAATCGCGCGATACACGGGCACGCGCCAACTACAGCCCTGAATGCTGCCACATTCGGGGCGTTTTATTTCAAACATGGAGACAGGATGACTACTCGACGTACCATTTTGAAAGCCAGTTTGGGCCTCGCATCGAGCGCGGCATTCGTGCCGTTCCATGCCAGATCGGCCGAGGAAAATTCGTCGAATCTTGCGCTGGCAAACTATGCCGGATCGGATCGCGCAGCCCGGATTCTCGCAGCGGCAAAGAAAGAAGGGCAAGTGAACTTCTACACCACGATCGCAAAATCGGACCTCGAACCATTGTTCAATCCGTTTGAGAAAAAATACGGCGTCAAGGTCAATACCTGGCGTGCAGGAGATGAGCAAGTCGTGCAACGCGCCGTTTCAGAAGCGCGAGCCGGCCGTTTCATGCCCGACAATGTGCATGTCGGCTCTTCATTCCTGAATAATCTGCGACAGGAGAACCTGTTGCAGCCTGTCGCCTCGCCCATGTTCGCAGACCTGATTCCAGGATCGGTGCCGGAACATCGCATGTGGGCTTCGACACTGCTCTCTGTCTGGGTTCAGTCCTACAACACGAACACCATCAGGAAAGAAGACCTGCCCTCTTCCTTTGACGATCTGCTGTTGCGGAAATGGAAAGGCAAACTCGGCATCGAGTCGAAGAGCTCCGACTGGTTTGCAACCATTTGTCAGCAGATGGGCACCGAAAAAGGCATTGCCTTCTTCAAGGAATTGATCGCCACTAATGGTGTGTCTGTCCGCAACGGCAACTCATTGCTGAACAATATGGTTGCCTCAGGCGAAGTGCCACTCGCGCTCGAGACGTACAATTACATGCCCATGCAGGCGAAGCGCAAAAATGCGGCTATCGACTGGTTCCTGTTGCAGCCAGCGGTGGCGCGAGCGAATGGCATTGCCCTGTTCAAACATGCACCGCATCCGGCTGCGGGCATATTGCTCTACGATTACATGCTCTCGCTGGAGGCGCAAAAAATTCTGGCGAACATGGACTATGTTCCGACGCATCGGAATATCGCGTCACCTTTCCAGAATAGCCAGATAACGCCTGTCGATCCTGCAATGTCAGCAGCCGAGCGCACCAAATGGAACAACCTCTTTAACCACCTGTTTCTGAGCTAGGCTCCGCATTCCTTCGATAAAAAGCTGCCTCGGTTCAAGGCAGCTTTTTTACTTTGCGATGGATTGCTTCATGCCACTGGATTGCGACGCACCAGCAATATCCGAACCGTACGCGGTATTGGCTTCGTTCTGTTGCGCCAGGATGGTCTGCGCGTGCTTCAGGTTCTTCGGGTAGCCGTTGACGTCGGCAGGGTCGTAGCCCGCGTCTTCCAGTTGAATCAGTTCCGCGCGTACCTGCGCGTGCGTAAGCGGCTCAGCGGCATGCGACAGCACCGGAGCGATAAGGGCAACTGCGAAGGCAATATTGATGAGCGATTTCATGTGAGAGTCCCGTAGCGATTCGTGGGTGGCGCACCAAGGCAACCCGTGGAAACCATTATACGGGTTTTTACTTACTGTGTGTTAACTATAAAGGAAATGCGTTCTTATATACGGAACAAATGTGAAAACCTGTCGGTGCGCGACGGCGGGCCAGATACCGGACGTTTCGCAAGCAACTTGTCAGGTCGCTGCACGAGACGGCCCTGGAACCCGTCAAACTTCCGTTACCCCGGCTGGCTGAGCATTGTTGCAGCAGCCTCGACGTCCTCCGGCCATATCGGTTCACCACGAATGCAGGGAACCCGATCAGGAAGGCAAGCAGGCACCACTCGACCTGAGAATATGATGCGTCGCAAACCTCCAGGTAGACATCGCTCATCCCGAACACGGTACAGGCACCAGCAGCCTCCTCCGCGACCGGTTTGTGGACGTCGATGCGCCGCGCCGCTTCGTCCTCGTCGACCAGACTGTTCAAGGCCCCCTGGTCACCCCAAAAGGTTAGGTTAGTGTCCAACCTTTGGGGCGCATTTCAAATTCAACAGACGTGTTGTTCTAATGCACAGGAAAGCTTAGATTTTCTTCAGCACATCTGCGAATTTCGCCTCCACCTGCGCGATCAGCTCCTTCGACCCCCGCGCAACAGGCGGGAAGCTACCGTTCTTGATGCGTTCGAACGGACGGCACGCGTCGATGATCGCACGCGAGTTCGTGGACGAAGCCGAATCGTAAATCGGATCGAGCGGGCCGCTCCACGCACGGCGAATGATGTCGATGTCCTGCGCCGGATCAGCGCGCGTGCAGATCGCCCACATCACGTCAAACATGTCGCTCGGATCTACATCATCATCCACGACCACAACGTAGCGGCCCATATACGAACCCGATTGACAACCCGCGGCCAGCAGCCCCGCCTGCTTGGCGTGACCGGCAAACGCCTGCTTGATGGAAATCACATTGAACATGCGCGCGGCTCCGGCCTCGTGAACCCACACGCCCTTCACACCAGCCAGGCCGGCACTTTCGATTTCATCCCAGATCATGCCGGACTTCATGACGCACTTCGAGAAGTTGAAATCCGAAGGCGGGCGCATCGGAGATGCCATCGTCAAGATCGGATTCTTGCGATGATAGACACGACGCACACGCACCACCGGCTGTTCGCTCGGATGGTTCGCATAGTAGCCGGTGAACTCACCGAACGGGCCTTCGATCTTGTCGTCGCCCGGCATGATTTCGCCTTCGAGCACGATTTCCGCATGCGCCGGCATCGGCAGGCCATACAGTTCGCTCCTGACCGTTTCGAACGGCGCGCCACGGTGACCGCCAGCGTAATCGTATTCGGACAACCCCCATTTCAGTTCGTTGCCCGACGCGAGGAACATCAGCGGGTCCATGCCAACGCAAATCAGGACCGGCGTAGGCTGGCCTCGATCCGTGTATTTCTGGCGAATCTGACGACCCTGTTTGCCTGGCGACATCCATAGACCGACGCTCTTTTCATCGTGCACCATCACGCGGTAGGTGCCGAGGTTGATCCAGCCTTCATCCGGATCGCGCATGATGACCTGGTCATGCGTGCCGATGTAGCGCCCGCCGTCCAGTTCATGCAACTTCGGCACCGGGAATTTGAGTACGTTTACATCGTCATCGCGGTCGACAACGTCAAAGATCGAGCCGGTTTCGACTTCTCGCGGCGGAATCGGCTGGAATGTCTTCATGCGATTGCGGTACGCCTGCACCACATCCATCGGGTGTGCCGGTTCCGGAAAACCCAGTGTGATTGCCAGTCGCTTCGATGAATTCGTTGCGCCCGACAGCACGCGCATACCGGGATAATCCGGGATGTCTTCGAACAGGATCGCGGGTGCTTCGGCGCGCTTGTGATTGACGATTTCCGCAATCGCCCCCATTTCCAGATCCCAATGTACGCCCTTCATGTGCACGAGTTCGCCCGCGGCGTCGCAACGTTCGAGAAATTCACGCAGATCGGCGTGCGGAGTGTGGTTTGTCATCATGTATTCCTTGTGTTGTCCATACGAAAGCACGGACAGATTCCGTTCAGGAGTTTTTGGGGCGAACGTATTGCAGAACCATCGAGAAGATAGCAGCGATAAACATCGGCACCGCAATCCAGATGAACATCGACTGCACGCTGAAATTCTTGCTGAGCAGTAACGCGCCAACCATAGGGCCGCAGATCGAGCCGATACGACCCACGCCCAGATTCCAGCCTACCCCGGTGGCACGAGCACTCGTCGGATAAAACACTGAAGATACAGCGCTCAGGCCAGATTGAGCGCCGATCAGAAACATGCCTCCGAGAAACAGCGTCGGCAGGATGATGCTGCTCTTGTACAGGAAGCCGATAGAGCCGATGAAGAAACAACCCAGGAGATAGCAAGCCATCAGCACGCGGTGCGGATTCAGGCGATCCATGAAGCGGCCAAAGACAAACGTACCGGCAACGCCACCAAACTGCATCAGCGACGTACCCAATGCAGCATTCGCAAGCGAACGGCCATCACTGTTGAGCACGGTCGGGAGCCACGAGGCCAGGAAATAAATTTCCAGGAGGCTAATGAAATAAATCACCCACAGGATAAGTGTGCCGGGTGCTCGCCCCTCCTGGAACAGTCCAGCGACCGGCGTGCTGCTTCTCTTCTCATCGCGCGTAAATTCGACAATATCGCTCAGCGGCGAAATGCGCTGCTTCGCCTGCTCGATACGTGCTGCATCCGCATTGCGATTCACGAGAAACACCAGCGACTCGGGCAACCACATGATGAGTGCGAGCGCGACGATCAGCGAAACGGCGCCGGCGGTGTAGAACACCGCTTCCCAGCCGTAACGCGGCAAAATGGACGAAACCAGTACTCCAGCAATTGCGCCTCCAGCGGGAAAACCGCAGAACATGGACATCACCATAACGCTGCGTGCGCGGGCCGGGGCGATTTCTGCCGTCAGCGTGATTGCAGTGGGCATCGCGCCACCGAGGCCCAGACCGGCGATGAAACGCCACGCGAGCATTTCAGATGGCGATGTAGCCATACCGGTTGCTACCGTGAAAATACCGAAAATTATCGTGCAGGCAATCAGCATACGGCGGCGACCGTATAGGTCCGCCAGCACACTGCAACTGAAGCCTCCGATAAGCAAGCCCAAAAGGCCCGTGGAGAAAATTGTGCCCATCTGCTGATGATCCAGATGCAGCGCGTTATGAATGGCAGGTGCGGTATATCCGATAATCTGCGTACTGATGCCGTCGAGAAACACCGCGAGGCCGCACAACACCGTCGTAAAAATCTGGAACACGTTGACGCGCCGCGTTGCTAGCCAGTCTTCCACCGTGATCGGTGCTGCATTCATACTCGTTGTGCTCATGTTCTGTCTCCGACGTTCTGTACTTTTGCGACTTCCTGTTGCGCCTTGAATTTTTGTCCGCCGTTCCAGCGCTTCGCGATACCGACATCGATATCGAACAGATCCAGTGCACGCGAGACAGTCTGATTGACCATATCGTCAAGTGTCTTCGGTTGTGCGTAAAACGCAGGAACCGGTGGCATGATGATTGCCCCGTTGCGCGTCGCCTGTGCCATCAGTTCGATATGCCCGGCGTGAAAAGGCGTCTCGCGAAGCATCAGCACGACGCGACGACGTTCTTTCAGGCAAACATCAGCCGCGCGTGTGATGAGGTCCGCGTCATAGCAATTGGCGATGCCGCTCAATGCACGAATCGAGCACGGCGCAACCAGCATGCCGCAAGTGCGAAATGAACCACTGGAAAGTGAAGCGCCAATGTCCTTGTAGCTGTGCGTTGCGTCCGCAAGCTCACGCAAACGTGCCAGTCCAAGACCGGTTTCCTCTTCAAGCGTCCGCAAGCCTGACGGCGAAACGACCAGATGCGTTTCGACATCCGCTTGCCCACGCAGGATTTCGAGGGTCCTGACGCCGTAAATCGCACCGGAAGCCCCAGTGATACCTACTATCAAACGTTTCATTTACACCTGCTTGTTTTTACCATGCTCGAATGACATACCGCTCCACAAGAGAGGCGGCGCGCTACATCAGAGCTTAAAGGACCACTGCATCCAGATGCGCTCGCCTTGCGGACGGTTCTGCACCAGCATTTCGTGCTGCCACTTCACCGTCACAGCCGTTTTCTTGGTGAACTGATACTGGATCTGAGGCCCAATGGCGACAGCGCGGCCGTAAAAGCCATCACCGTTAAATGGAGTTCCGTTTTTCTGTACGTCACCGGAAATCTGCTTGTAGTAATACCCGTTCAAGCCCAACGACAGTTTCGGCGTCACCTTGCGCATGGCAACGAATTCCGTCACGGTTTCCTGACCGCTGCGGTACCCATCGTTGAGATTGCGACCATTCCAGATGTACGTGAAGTTCATCCCGATTGTCGTTTTGTCGTCGGGATGTACATCGATGCCGTAGCTGGGCAAAAACGCCCAGTAATGGTGACCGACGTTGAACGGCTGGCTCGACGCGTAATTGCCAATCGGCACGTTCACCGTCAATCGCACTGCCTGATTCACATGTCCGAGAAACGGCGCATTGAAGCTATTGCCGATCATGACGGGAGTAATCAGCGGATCTGACAGGCCCGTGTCGTTGCCGTGAATCATCGCACCGCCTGGCGGCTGACGATAAGTGTTGATGTGAAAGAACGGCAACAGCGCGGCCATGCCGAAGCGGAAGCCGTGAAATTCTTCCGGCAGCACATACTGGAAGCGGAACGCCTGCACCTGAACGTTGGACGAGAACTGCTTGAACTTGTTATTGCCGTTCGAATCCTTGAAATTCCCGGAGTTATAGATCACCGTGAACGATTGGAATTGCATACCGGGATCAAGAGTACCGGGAAAGATCGTCTGCGCTCCAATCACGTAGGCGGAATTGCCGCCTTCCGTGGCCCCTGCGGAGGCGGCGCACAATGCTACCGCGCACGCAAGCACTGCTTTTTTAGAGTTTTTCATTGTTTTGTCTCCTTCTGCTACCGACTAGTTCGTATAGTCAGGTTGTTGTTTTGGTGCTGCCGTGAAAAAAGCCGGGTGCTGCATCGCGTGCTGATAGATTCGCATGCTGCGCGAATATGGCGTCAGGTCACAACCCATGCGTTCAGCGTTCGCGATTTGAGGAATGAGGCAGCAATCCGCGAGCGTAGGTGCGTCGCCAATGCACCAGTCGTCGCCGCCTGTATCAGTCAGAAGACGTTCAACTGCCTGCATGCCTTCCACGATCCAGTGCCTATACCATGCGTTTTTCTGTTCCGGTGTGACCTTCAATACGCTGTCCAGATACTTCAGGATTCGCATGTTGTTCACGGGGTGAATATCACAAGCGATGAGCGTCGCTAATTCCAGAACGCGAGCACGCGCGTCTATTTCACCTGGAATCAGCAATGGCTCCGGATGTATCTGATCCAGCCAGTCGATAATTGCCAGCGACTGTCCGAGGCTGAAATCGCCATCGACCAGCGCCGGCACACCCGCGGACGGATTAATGCGCTCGACGTATTCCCGGTCGCGATGCTCGCCGGTGCGGATATTGACCGGTACGTACTCGTACGGAAGTCCCTTGAGATTGAGGGCGATCCGCACGCGGTACGATGCCGAACTGTTGAAGAAGCTATGTAGTTCCATCAGACAACCAGCACGGTCAGTTCGCCCAGGCGATCGACGCCGACCTTTATCGTCTGGTCCGCGACGACAGGACCCACACCTTCCGGCGTGCCCGTGTATATCAGATCGCCAGGTTCGATCTGGAAGAATTGCGACAGATACGAAACAGTTTCGGCAACCGACCAGATCAGGTGCGTGACATCGCTCTTCTGCTTCGTTTCACCGTTCACGGTCAACCAGATACCCGCCTGCTCGAAGTGACCGACTTCGCTCGCACGGTGGATCGGGCCGATCGGCGCGGAGCGGTCGAAGGCTTTGCCGAGTTCCCACGGGCGGCCCATTTCGCGCATCTTCATCTGGAGATCGCGGCGCGTCATGTCGAGGCCAACTGCGTAGCCGTACACATAAGACAACGCATCTTCAACGGCAATGTTCACACCGCTCTTACCGATTACGGCGACCAGTTCCGCTTCGTAATGGTAGTTCTGCGTCTGCGCCGGATACGCGAGTTCCAGCGTTTCGCCATATGCGGCCGGTACGACGGCATTGTCCGGCTTGCAGAAGAAGAACGGCGGTTCGCGATCCGGATCGAAGCCCATTTCGCGGGCGTGTGCCGCGTAGTTACGACCGACGCAGTAGACGCGGCGTACAGCAACGCTATCTTCCGTTCCGAAAACGGGAACGGCAACGTGCACTTCAGGGGGGAAAATAAACGCCATCTTGTTTCCTTATGAATGTAAAGCGAGCTCTAAATCCGCTCTTCGCGCAGCAGATTGAGAGCGCTGACGATCGGGCGATCCGAATAGCTGAAGATCACGGAATCGACGTCAGCATCGAGATTCACCGTCACCCAGGACGGCACGACAAAAATATCCTTCGCCGCGAATTCAAACGTCCTGTCACCGACCTTCGCGACGCCGGAACCTTCCACAACCGAATACACGGTCGCATCGGTCGTGCGGTACTGGCGGCCACGAAACCCGGCAGGCAGGAACTGCATGAAAGTCGCCATGGTCGGCATCGGCCAGCTACCGGTGGCAGGATTAATGAATTTCAGCTTCACGCCATCCCATTGATCCACCTCGCCATGGCGATAGAGCGTATCGAGCGCTTCACGCGTACGGTCGTATGGATAGCTGAACAACGGCGAGGTCGGGTTGCTCGCGACATGACGCACCGGCAGCATGTTCTGGGCGTAACGCGCGGCGCTATCGCCAGATTCGCGTTGCACCGGTTGGACCTTGCCGGGATAGTTCTCTGCGAACCCCTGATCGAGTTGGTAGACAATCGGAATATCCAGGCCGTCGAGCCAGATAACGGGTTCGCCACCGTCTTCTTCAGTCTTGTTGCCATGGTCGTGCCACGTCCACGACGGCGTGATAATGAAATCACCCGGTTGCATCGGTACACGTTCGCCATCGACGGCCGTATAGGCGGTCGAGCCTTCCAGAATGAAGCGCAACGCCGATTGCGTATGACGATGGCTCGGCGCGATTTCACCGGGCAGGATCAATTGCAGCCCGGCGTACAGCGCGGGCGTAATGCTGGCCTTGTCGGGCAGACCCGGATTCTCCAGGAACAGTACACGGCGTACCGCTTCCTCAGCTGTAATCAAGCCGCCCGACTGCATCACCAGATCACGAACTTCCGCGTATTTCCAGATCGCTGGCCGTGCTTGCGGGCGCGGTTGCGGCGGCACCAGGTTGTGCAGCGACTCCCACAACGGGGCCATATTTCTATGTTTGATCTGGCCGTAATACGCGGCACGGTCTGCTTTAACGTCTGTCATTTCGTCATCTCCTGTTACGCGGCCTTGTTCGCCAGACCTTCGAGCGTGTACCCGGCGACTGCCTTGTAGCTGCTCGTGATTTCGCGCAGCTCATCCAGGCTGATTACGTCGGTGATCGACGCGAACGGCTTGCCGCCCGTGCGCTCGTGCACGACCTGGAGAATCTTGTCGGGCGGTGCCTTGCGGTTCGCCAGTACGACGTTGCCCGTCGCCGTGACACGTTCGCGGTCGTACGCTTCCAGCGCTTCAGTACCGACGCCGAACTTGACGAATTGCGCCGTCAGATATTCCGCATCCATGATTGCCTGACCGGCGCCGTTCGAACCACGCGGTACCATCGGGTGTGCGGCGTCGCCCAGCAGCGTCACACGCCCATGCGTCCAGCGCGGCAGCGGCTCCTGATCCACCATCGGGAACACGAGAACGTTTTGGGTCGACTCGATCATCTTTGCCACGTCGAGCCAGTCGAAATGCCAGTCCTTGAAGACCGGAAAGAAGTCGTCCAGGCTGCCCTGCCTGTTCCAGTCGCGCATTGCAGGCTGCGGCGAAACGGTTTCCGCGACCCAGTTCATCAGTTGCGTGCCGTCCGGATTGTTCAGGATCGGGTAGATCACCATCTTGCCGGTGTCGGCCGTCAGCGCACCGGCACGTGCGAACGTCGCGCCATCGAGAAACGGCGACCAGTTCAGCGCGCCGCGCCACATGTTCACGCCCGTATAGTGCGGAGCACCTTCATCCGGGTAGAACTGCTTGCGCAACGCCGAATGCAAGCCGTCGCAGGAAATCACGACGCTGGCTTTCACCGTGAATTTCTCACCCGCTACGTTCTCGAATTGCACATGTGCTTCATCGCCCACGGTAGTTGCGCCGATGCAGCGGCGATCCATAACCACGGAATCCGCCCCTAGCCGCTCCTCGACGATCTTCAACAGCGCCAATTGCAGTTCGCCCCGATGAATCGAGAATTGCGGCGTGGCATACCCGGCGTTCGTGCCGAGTGCTTCGGTATAGATGTGCTGGCCGTACTGGTTGAAGAACGACGCGTTCTGCGTCGAAATCGAAATCTTCGAAAGCGCCTCATTCGCGCCCAGGCGTCCGAGCACGCCGGTCGCGTGCGGCAGGATGTTGATACCTACGCCGAGCGGTTTGAGTTCCGGGACCGCTTCGTAGACACGGCAGTTGATACCGGCTTCATGCAGGGCCAGCGCGAGGGTCAACCCGCCATTGCCCGCGCCGATGATCGCGACTTCACATTCCTTGTTCATGCAGCTTTCCTCACCTCAAGATTTGTCGCCCCAAAAACGACAGACGTCTGCCGAATAGTACTAAGAGACTTTGATGCAAGTCAAATTCCTATCACCCTGGGGTATGTACCTACTTGCGGCCGTGGATGGCGCCGAGGTCAGTTAGAATGAGGCGCGCTACCTACGCGATCAATTTTAAAAATGACCAAACCTAATCCCGATAAGCATGCTGAAGGTGCCATGCTCACCGAGCTTTATTCCCGACCAGGTTTTATGCTCCGACGTGCACATCAGATCGCCATTGATCTGTTCGTCCAGGCTTGCCTGCCGGTGAACATCACACCGAGTCAGTACGGAGTGCTATACATCGTGAATACCCTCGGCTCACTCAGTCAGATCGGCATATCACGCCTGATTGGTCTGGATCGTTCTACGACGGCACTCGTTGTCAAGCTGCTCACGGATCGCGGACTGCTGACCAAAACACAAAGCACGGAGGATGCTCGAAAGATCGAGATACAGCTTACGAATGAAGGAAAAAAAATATTCCGAGAGGCGCAAAAATTGGCGGAATATGAAATGAAGACGCTACTTGAACCGTTCACCAATAAAGAAAGCGAACAATTTCTGCGCCTGCTTGAAAAATTCGTCAGTTACCACAACGACACAACGCGTGTGAGCATAACTGGCTCATCATCGTCCAATAATTAAGAAGCACGAACAATGTGCGACGATCGCCCACAGCACAGAAGTACCTGGTGCAAATAAGTCGTTGGAATCAGCTAACGCAGCCCGCTCAATGACTCGGCAGGCGATGATCCGCAAGCGCAAAGGTGTGAAAGGATTGTTCGATGATCGGTGTTTTGATCGTGGAATCATTGTTCTTTGTGTGCGCTGGTACCTGCCCTACAAGCTCGGTTTGCCCAACAAGCTTGCACGCATCGCCTGGACGATTTTCACGTCACACGACAGGGAGCGTTTATTTGCGGCAGTCACAGGCGCGGTAGCTAGCCGCGCTGTATCTATAGGACAGCGATGGGCAGTATTCTGATAGTGATATCAACAGGAGGAACCGCCTCGTTCTACCCGGCATCCGTGTAATTGTAAGAGGCTGCCAGCGTCAGTGCGGCAGTCAGATCGTATCGCACGTTCGCCTCATAGCTGTTGAACGCGATACTGCCGCCGCGAAAAGGCGTCGTTGCAGTCGACAGCACATCGATAAAGCTTGATCGGTCTGATGCTGGGCTTGGCACTGCGGATTGTTGCGTCGGAGAGGGGCATGGGGGTATCTCCTGTCGCGAAGAACAGCGTACCCCCAAAACTACCCTCAGAGAATGTCGGAAGTCAATGAACCAACACGGTAGACCAAGGAGCTGAAGACTGCCCAGAATGCCTGTCCGGCATGGGCCTCGGAGAATCAGGCGGAACGCCCGGGAGTCCAGCGGAAGAGTAAATGGTGGGCCGGGTGGGGTTCGAACCCACGGTGTCCTTTCGGAGGTGGATTATGAGTCCACTGCCTGCAACCAACACGGCGTCCAGCCCAAGAAGAAAAAGACCCGGTCGTGAAGGCCGGGCCTGTTTCGTCGATTGGCCGACATACTACACGAAAAAGGGGCCGCCGTGACCGCTTCGCCTATGCGAAACGACAAGGAGGCCCCTCAAACTACATCACTGATTACCTCTCGAAGCCCGCTACGCTCAATTCCCTTCGAGGAACGACTTCAGCTTGTCCGAACGGCTCGGGTGACGCAGCTTGCGCAGCGCCTTCGCCTCGATCTGACGAATCCGCTCGCGCGTCACGTCGAACTGCTTGCCGACCTCTTCGAGCGTGTGATCCGTGCTCATCTCGATACCGAAGCGCATGCGCAACACCTTCGCCTCGCGCGGCGTCAGCGAGTCGAGCACGTCCTTCACGACATCGCGCATGCTCGCATGCAATGCGGCATCCGCCGGCGCGACCGTGTTCGTATCTTCGATGAAGTCGCCCAGATGCGAATCGTCGTCGTCGCCGATCGGCGTTTCCATCGAGATCGGCTCTTTCGCGATCTTCATGATCTTGCGGATCTTGTCTTCCGGCATCTCCATCTTCTCGGCCAGCGTTGCCGGGTCCGGCTCGAGGCCGGTTTCCTGCAGAATCTGCCGCGAGATGCGGTTCATCTTGTTGATCGTTTCGATCATGTGAACCGGAATCCGGATCGTGCGCGCCTGGTCGGCGATCGAACGCGTAATGGCCTGGCGAATCCACCACGTCGCATAGGTGGAGAACTTGTAGCCGCGACGGTATTCGAACTTGTCCACGGCCTTCATCAGGCCGATGTTGCCTTCCTGGATCAGGTCGAGGAACTGCAGACCGCGGTTCGTGTACTTCTTCGCGATCGAGATCACGAGACGCAGGTTCGCCTCGGTCATCTCGCGCTTCGCCTGGCGTGCCTTCAGTTCGCCGGCCGCCATCTGCCGGTTGGTTTCCTTCAGGTCCTTCAGCGGCAGCACCACGCGCGCCTGCAGATCGAGCAGACGTTGCTGCTGTTCGCGAATCGCCGGAATGTTGCGCGTGAGGATCGCGCTATACGCGTGCCCCTCGGCGACGATCTTGTCGGACCATTCGAGGTCCGTCTCGCTGCCCGGGAAACGCGCGATGAATTCCGCGCGCGGCATGCCGCATTTGTCGACGACCGTGTGCAGGATCTGACGCTCGACCTGGCGCACCTCATCCACCTGCGCGCGCAGCGTGTCGCACAGACGCTCGACGGTACGCGCGGTGAAGCGGATCGTCATCAGCTCGTTCTGGATGGTTTCCTGCGCCTTCAGATACGACCTGGACTTGTAGCCTTCCTTCTCGAACGCGCGACGCATCTTGTCGAACCACTCGCTGATGAGCGCGAATTTTTCGAGCGACGCACGCCGCAGCGCTTCGAGCTGCGCGGCGTTGGCCGTGGCTTGCGCCGCGCCATCGTCTTCTTCCTCGTCCTCTTCGTCTTCTTCCTCGGCTTCCTCGTCTTCGTTCTCGATCGCTTCCGCTTCCTGCGCAGAGAAGCCGTCGGCGTCTTCCGCGTCGGCGTCGATCAGACCGTCGACGAGTTCGTCGATGCGCACTTCGTCGTTGGCGACGCGCTCGGCCATCGCGAGGATGTCAGCGATCGTGGTCGGGCACGCGGAGATCGCCATCACCATGTGCTTGAGGCCGTCTTCGATGCGCTTGGCGATTTCGATTTCGCCTTCGCGCGTGAGCAGCTCGACCGTGCCCATTTCGCGCATGTACATGCGGACCGGGTCGGTGGTGCGGCCGAATTCGGAATCGACGGTGGACAGCGCGACTTCGGCTTCCTCTTCGACTTCGTCGTCCGACGAAGCGGCCGGTGCGTTGTCGTTGAGCAGCAGCGTTTCGGCGTCGGGGGCCTGTTCGTAGACCGCCACACCCATGTCATTGAACGTGCTGATGATGCCTTCGATCGCCTCGGTCTCGGTGAAGTTGTCCGGCAGGTGATCGTTGATTTCAGCGTACGTGAGGAAGCCGCGCTCCTTGCCGAGCTTGATCAGCGCGCGCAGTTTCGAGCGGCGCTCTTCGAGTTCCTCCACCGTGCCCGGCTGCGACGACGCGAACGCATCCTTCAGCAGCGCTTTTTCCTTTGCACGACGGTCGCGAGCCCTGACCTTCTCCGTCTTGCCCGGCGCGGCGGCAGCGGTTTCTTCGGCTTGGGTTGCATCGTCGTCGACAGATACTTCGTTCAGCTTTTTCGTCATGGAGTTCGTCGTACCGGCT
This sequence comes from Paraburkholderia sp. Ac-20336, assembly GCF_017105025.1. Taxonomy (NCBI): domain Bacteria; kingdom Pseudomonadati; phylum Pseudomonadota; class Betaproteobacteria; order Burkholderiales; family Burkholderiaceae; genus Paraburkholderia; species Paraburkholderia sp. Ac-20336. The sequence goes on from NZ_JAAGPS010000010.1 coordinate 58,360, forward strand.
GTAATCTCGACCTCCGGCTGTTGGACAACAGCCGGTTGAACCGTGGATACTGGAGTCACGCGCGCTACCGCATCGTCATCAGCGGCAGCCGCTTCCCTTGCGCTTCCGACACCCGGCCGCCTCGCAGCCGACGGTGGTACAGCTTTCGCCGCCCTTACCGAAGCCGCCTGCGCGGCCGCAGTGGTCGACGATTTTTTCCCGGCCGGCGCAACGCTGACAGCAGACGATTTTCTGGCGGATGAAGTCAGCCTGGCCTCGGTAACCTTCGCGGTGCGCTCCTGCGAGCGTGTGCCTGCTGCCTGATTTCCGCCTGTCGTCTTTGCCATCGCATCGCCTTTCGCCTTTGCTAGGAAAACCCTTGAAAAACAAACCGCTAGAAACTTTTTATTATACCACCCGAGCTTTCGGCCTCTCCGTTAGAGCCCGAGCTGACGCTTCATGTCAGCCCGTTTCCGGTTGAGTTCCGAGAGCTCGGCGAATTCCTCAGGCGAATGCCGGGATTGTCGCGAAAGCTGCTCGAGACGATCGCAATAAGCGTCATACCGCATCTTCAGAATCGCAGCCTTCAGCTCCTCGCCGACGATCCGCTCCTGTTCGCGCCGTTCCTCGATGACAGCCGCGTCCTGTGGGTCTTTCAGCAGCAAATCCCGGACGTTTTCATCATAGTCTAGAATTTTGCGAAAGATTTCCTCGAAAGTTGGGGCGTTCGCGCCATTTCGCAAGAGATCGGACAACAACTGGAATTCCGCCGAATCGCCGAGCGCGCGCGCATGCGTGGTCACTTCCCCGAACAGTTCCCCATGCCGCGTCACCGTGAGCAGCGCCTCTTCGGCCTCGCTGTCGAGCATCGCGACCGTGCGCGGATACATCACCAGATTGCGCAGCGTCTTTTCCTCGATCCCGGTCACGCTGCGGCGGTCCTTGCGGGCCGGCGCCTCGCGCGCCGCAGCCGCGATCCGCGCATCGACCTCGCAGAGCGCCGCGACTTCGTTGAACGGCACGTCGAGCCGGTCCGCGAACATGTGCATGATCTGCGCGCGCAGGGCGTTGGCCGGCAGCGCCTGCAAGAGCGGCTTCGCGTCGAACAGCGCGCGGGCCCGGCCTTCCGGCTGATCGAGCTCCTTGCCGGTCAGCACCTCGTTGAGCATGAATTGCGACAGCGGCATCGCGCGCTCGACCTGCTCCGCGAATGCCTCGGTGCCGAACTCGCGCACGTAGCTGTCCGGATCGTGCTCGGCCGGCAGGAACAGGAAGCGAATCGTGCGGTTGTCCGCGGCGTGCGGCAGGCAGGCATCGAGCGCGCGGCGCGCGGCGCGCCGGCCGGCCGAATCGCCGTCGAAGCTAAAGATGACCGTATCGGTCTGCCGCATCAGTTTCTGCACATGAATCGGCGTGCAGGCCGTGCCAAGGGTCGCGACCGCGTTCTGGAAACCGAGCTGGGCCAGCGCGACCACGTCCATATAGCCCTCGACGACCAGCACGTAATGCTGCTCGCGGATCGCGAGACGCGCCTCGAACAGGCCGTACAGCTCGCTGCCTTTGTTAAATAAAGGCGTTTCGGGCGAATTCAAATATTTCGGCTCGCCGCCGTCGAGCACGCGCCCGCCGAAGCCGATCACCTGCCCCTTCACGTTGCGGATCGGGAACATGATCCGCTCGCGGAAACGGTCGTAGCGGCGGTTCTGCCCCTGCCCGTCGGACTTTTCGCTGACGATCACGAGACCCGCCTCGACGAGCCCGTCGTCGCGATAGTTCGGGAAGGCCGCCTCGAGGTTCTGCCAGCCGTCCGGCGCATAGCCGAGGCCGAAACGCGCGGCGATCCCGCCGGTCAAGCCGCGCTTTTTCAGGTACTGGATCGCACCCGTCGCGCCGCGCAGCTGCTTGCGATAAAAGTCGCAGGCAGTCTGCATGAGGTCGGAGAGCGCCGTGGTGACGGCCTTCGACGCTGCCGGCGCATAGCCGCCGCCCAAACCGCCGCCTCCGCCGTAGCCCGGCGAAGGCTCGTTCGGCACGGTCAGGCCAACCGACTGCGCGAGCTCGTTGACCGCCTCGGGGAACGACGCGCCCACGTGCTCCATCAGGAAACCGATGGCCGTGCCGTGCGCGCCGCAACCGAAGCAGTGATAAAACTGTTTAGTCGGACTAACCGTAAACGAAGGGCTCTTCTCGTTGTGAAACGGACAAAGCCCCATGAAGTTTGCGCCGCCCTTTTTCAGCTGCACGTACCGGCCGACCACGTCGACGATATCGACGCGGTTGAGCAGGTCCTGCAGGAATGACGGTGGGATCACAGTAAATGACGCTGCCAGGAAAGCTTCAAAATCCAAGCCCGGTACGGGTACTCAGGCTCGACACCGCAACCCGGCGCCGCGCCCGCTTTCGAACACGGCGCGCGCGGTCCGGACAAACCACAGGAATTACTTCGCGAGCGCGGCCTTGACCTGCGCCGAGACGGCCGTCATGTCGGCCCGGCCGGCGAGCTTCGGCTTGAGCACGCCCATCACCTTGCCCATGTCCTGCGGACCGGCCGCGCCGGTTTGCGCGACCGCGGCCTGCACTTCGGCAACGATTTCCGCTTCGGACATCTGCGCCGGCATGTAAGCGGACAGGATGGCCAGTTCGGCCTTTTCCTTGTCGGCCAGATCCGTGCGGCCGGCAGCCTCGAACTGGCTGATCGAATCCTTACGCTGCTTGATCATCTTGTCGACAACGGCAGTCACGCCGGCTTCGTCGAGCGTGACGCGCTCATCGACTTCACGCTGCTTGATCGCCGCGAGCAGCAGGCGGATCGCGCCGAGACGCTCGGTCTCGCGCGCCCGCATGGCGGCTTTCATATCGTCGTTGATCCGGTCTTTGAGACTCATCACTCACCTGAATGCGTTGAAAGTTGAAAAACCGGCGGGTCGATGGCGGCCATACCGCGGCATCAACACGAATACCCGCTTGGGACCTCTTCCTCAAGCGGGTTGGCGCAATATGTTTGGTGGATGCGACCCTGCCGGCTGGCCCGATGGGCCGGGTTTTCCGTGACGGCACCCGTCGTGCCGCCATCGGCTTGGATGCTGCCGCACCGCGTGTGAAGCGGAGCGCGGCAACGCCAGAATCAGTAGAGCTTCTTCGGGAGCATCTGGCCACGCAGACGCTTGAAATGACGCTTCACCGCCGCCGCTTTCTTGCGCTTACGTTCGGCCGTGGGCTTCTCGTAAAACTCGCGAGCGCGAAGTTCCGTCAGTAAGCCGTTTTTCTCCATGGTGCGCTTGAAACGGCGCATGGCAACTTCAAACGGCTCATTGTCTTTTACGCGGATGGTCGTCATTTTTCAATAACGGAACTTTGTAAAGGTTGATGAGTATAGCAGAGCTTTCTCACAAAGCCATGGCGCCGTCAAGCCCCTCGTGCATAGTCGGCGGCGGCCTGACCGGCCGCCACGCCCGAAGCCCACGCCCACTGGAAATTGTAGCCGCCGAGCCAGCCGGTCACGTCGACCGCTTCGCCGATGAAATAGAGGCCCGGCACGCGCGCGCTCATCATCGTCGTCGACGACAGGCCGCGCGTATCGACGCCGCCGCGCGTCACCTCGGCCTTGCGGTAGCCCTCGGTGCCGTTCGGGGTGAGCGTCCAGCGCGACAGCGCCTCACCGACGCGCCGCAGCGTCCTGTCCGGCAGATCGGCGACGCGCGCCTCGGCGGGAATCTGGTGAGTCTCCAGCCAGACGTGCGCGAGCCGCTGCGGCACCCACTCCGAGAGCAGATTCGCGATCTGGCGCTTCGTGCCGCTTTTCGCCTCCAGCAACGCGACCGCGGCATCGCGCTCCGGCAGCAGATCGATGTGGACCGGCTCGCCGGGCTGCCAGTAGCTCGAAATCTGCAGGATGCCGGGGCCCGACAGGCCGCGGTGCGTGAGCAGCAGATCCTCGGTGAATTCGGCGCCGGTCTTTTTGTTGCCGGTCGCGAGTTGTACTTCGAGCGACACGCCCGACAGCGCCGCGAACGGCTCCCAGTCGGCCGGCGCGAAGGTCAGCGGCACCAGTGCGGGACGCGTGTCGATCAGCTTGTGGCCGAACTGTTTGGCAAGCCGGTAGGCAAAGTCGGTCGCGCCGATCTTCGGAATCGACAGGCCGCCCGTCGCGATCACGAGCGCGCGGGCGGTGATCATCCCCGCCGGCGTGCCGAGCGTGAACTGACGCTGCCCGTCGTGGCTCACTGCTTCGACGGACAGCGGCGCGCGCCACGCCACCGCACCCGCGTCGCATTCGTTCCTGAGCACGTCGATGATCGCGTCGCTCGACTGGTCGCAGAACAGTTGCCCCTTGTGCTTTTCGTGCCATGTCACGCGATGGCGCTTGAGCAGCGCCATGAAGTCGCGCGGCGTGTAGCGCGCGAGCGCGGAACGGCAAAAGTGCGGATTCGCCGACAGATAGTTGGCCGGCCCCGCGTACAGATTCGTAAAGTTGCAACGGCCGCCGCCGGAAATGCGGATTTTTTCCGCGAGACGCTGCGAGTGGTCGATCAACGCCACGCGCCGGCCGAGTTGTCCGGCCACGGCCGCACACATCATGCCGGCCGCGCCCGCGCCGATCACCGCGATATCGAAAGATTCCATGGGGCCGCATTGTACCTGCCGGGTCCGCGCGTTCGTGGCCAAGCCCCGAAGGCCGCCAGTAGCAGCGCCTGCTTGCCCGCGCTGCTATACTTTTAGGCTTACCTTTCACTGTTGGGCCCGCGTTACGTGTGCCCGCCTTCAAGCGATTCATCATGCTCGTTCTCGGCATCGAAAGCTCCTGCGACGAAACCGGACTCGCGCTCTACGACACCGAGCGCGGCCTGCTCGCGCACGCCTTACATTCGCAGATCGCCATGCACCGGGAGTACGGTGGCGTCGTGCCGGAACTCGCGTCGCGCGACCATATTCGCCGCGCGCTGCCGCTGCTCGAAGAGGTGATGGAACGCGCGGACGTCACGCGCGGCGACATCGATGCGATCGCCTACACGCAAGGGCCGGGGCTGGCAGGCGCGCTGCTCGTGGGCGCGAGCATCGCCAATTCGCTGGCAATGGCCTGGGACAAGCCGACCGTCGGCATTCACCATCTCGAAGGGCACCTGCTGTCGCCGCTGCTCGTCGATGAACCGCCGCCGTTTCCGTTCGTCGCGCTGCTCGTGTCCGGCGGTCATACGCAACTGATGCGCGTCACCGACGTCGGCGTCTACGAGACGCTCGGCGAAACGCTCGACGATGCCGCCGGCGAAGCCTTCGACAAAACCGCAAAACTGCTCGGCCTCGGCTATCCGGGCGGCCCGGAAGTCTCGCGCATGGCCGAATTCGGCACGCCCGGCGCGGTCGTGCTGCCGCGTCCGATGCTGCATTCCGGCGATCTCGACTTCAGCTTCAGCGGGCTGAAAACCGCGGTCCTCACACACGCGAACCGGCTCGGCGGCGCGAATATCTGCGAGCAGGCGAAGGCCGACCTCGCGCGCGGTTTTGTCGACGCCGCCGTCGACGTACTGGCGGCGAAGTCGCTCGCGGCGCTCAAGCGCACGAAGCTGAACCGGCTGGTGGTCGCGGGCGGTGTCGGCGCGAACCGGCAACTGCGCGAAGCGCTTTCGGCCGCCGCGAAGAAACGCAATTTCTACGTGCACTACCCGGACCTGTCGCTATGCACGGACAACGGCGCGATGATCGCGCTGGCCGGCGCGCTGCGCTTGCAGCGCTGGCCCGAGCAGGCCGGCAACGACTACGCGTTCACGGTGAAGCCGCGCTGGGACCTGACTTCGCTCGCGCGCTGAGTCGCCGGAAGCGAATGCCGTAAATCCCGGTGCGATAAAAAAAACCGCTTTAAAGCGGCTTTTTTGCGTCAATGCGCCCGCAACGAAACGGGGCGGACCGGCGCAGAAGCGATCAAGCGAGGCGCTTGTCCTGCTCGATCACCGCATAGGCGCTGTGATTGTGAATCGACTCGAAGTTCTCGGCCTCGAGCACATAGGCAACGATGCGCTCGTCGGCATTGAGGCGCTGCGCGACGTCGCGCACGAGGTCCTCGACGAACTTCGGATTCTCATACGCGCGCTCGGTAACGAACTTTTCGTCCGGGCGCTTGAGCAACCCCCACAGTTCGCACGACGCCTCTTCCTCGGCGATGCGGATCAGCTCTTCCACGGCGACGTCGCCAGCCAGCTCGGCGTCGATCGTCACATGCGAGCGCTGGTTGTGCGCGCCGTATTGCGAAATCTTCTTCGAGCACGGGCACAGGCTCGTGACCGGCACCAGCACCTTCAGGAACAGCCGCGTCGCGCCGTTGCGGGTCTCGCCCGTCAGCGTGACCTCGTAGTCGAGCAGGCTTTGCACGCCCGACACCGGCGCGGTCTTGTTCACGAAGTACGGAAACGACACCTCGATACGGCCCGCCTCGGCTTCCAGCTTTTCGAGCATCACCGCGAGCATCGAGCGGAACGCGGCCGGCTCGAGCGGCGCTTTGTTCTCTTCGAGCAGCGCGACGAAGCGCGACATATGCGTGCCCTTCTGATCGGCCGGCAGATGCACATCGAGATTCCACGTGCCGACCGTCGGCTGCACTTCGCCGCCTTGCGTGCGCACCGTCAGCGGATGACGCACGCCCTTGACGCCGACCCGCTGAATCGGGATCTGGCGCGTGTCGGGCGTGCTTTGCACGTCGGGCATCACAAAGGCGGGGTTCATCTGATTCATTTTTTGTCCTTTCTGGAAAGCGCCGGGCCGCTCCCGGTTCGCCGCATCGGAAACTGTCACGCGACGACGTCGAAACGCCCGGCGGCCGCGCGGATCAGCACGCGCAACGGCGAACGCCGGCTTCCGCCGGCGTTGGAAGACGGGCCGTTACGCCCGTCAGCTCAAACAGGAGATTGTCGCGGCCGCCGCCGCATGACGGCAGCGCAGCGGCCTGACGCGCGGCAGCGCTTTACGCGACGCGCTTCACCGACGACTGACCGCCGACCGTGCCGCTTGCGAGGAAACGCTCGCGGATCGACCGGGCGATGCCCGCGGCGTCGAGACCGCACGCGGCGAGCAGCTTGGCCGGGTCCCCGTGATCGATGAACTGGTCGGGGAGGCCCAATTGTAGTACGGGTCGCATAACCCCACTCTCGAGCAGGGCTTCGACGCAGGCCGAACCCGCGCCGCCCATGATGCAGCCTTCCTCGACGGTGACGATCGCGTCGTGCGTTTCAGCCAGCTGGCGCACGAGCTCGGCGTCGAGCGGCTTTACGAAACGCATGTTCGCGACCGTGGCGTCGAGTTGCTCGGCTGCAGCGAGCGACGGCGCGACCATCGTGCCGAACGCGAGAATCGCGATGCGCTTGCCGGCCGGCGCCGAGGTTTCACGGCGCACTTCGCCCTTGCCGAGCGGCAGCGCGACCATCTGCTTGACCGTTGCAACGCCGGTGCCCGCGCCGCGCGGATAGCGCACGGCCGTCGGATTCGGCTGCTGCAACGCCGTGTACAGCATCTGGCGGCATTCGTTTTCGTCCGACGGCGCCATCACGGTCATGTTCGGGATGCAGCGCATGAACGCGAGGTCGTAGGCGCCCGCGTGCGTGGCGCCGTCCGCGCCGACGAGGCCCGCGCGGTCGATCGCGAACACGACCGGCAGGTTTTGCAGCGCGACGTCGTGGATCAGTTGGTCATACGCGCGTTGCAGGAACGTCGAGTAGATCGCGACGACCGGCTTCATGCCATCCGCGGCGAGGCCGCCCGCGAACGTCACCGCATGCTGCTCGGCGATGCCGACGTCGAAGTAACGGTCCGGGAAGCGCCGTTCGAATTCGACGAGGCCCGAGCCCTCGCGCATCGCCGGGGTAATGCCGATCACACGCGAATCGAGCTCCGCGGCATCGCACAGCCATTCGCCGAACACCTGCGTGTAGGTCTTCTTCGACGGCGTCGCGGCCGGCTTGATGCCCTCGGCCGGGTTGAACTTGCCCGGGCCGTGGTACAGCACCGGATCGGCCTCGGCCAGCTTGTAGCCCTGGCCCTTCTTCGTGACGACGTGCAGGAATTGCGGACCGCGCAGTTCCTTGATGTTCTGCAGCGTCGGGATCAGCGAGTCGAGATCGTGGCCGTCGATCGGCCCGATATAGTTGAAGCCGAATTCCTCGAACAGCGTGGCCGGCACGATCATGCCCTTCGCGTGCTCTTCGAGCTTGCGCGCGAGATCGAGCACCGGCGGCGCGACGCGCAGCACGCGTTCGACGCCCGCGCGCGCGGCCGCGTAGAAGCGGCCCGACATCAGACGCGCAAGATGGCGATTGAGCGCACCGACCGGCGGCGAGATCGACATGTCGTTGTCGTTGAGGATCACGAGCAGCGGCACGTCGTCTTCGACGCCCGCGTTGTTCATCGCCTCGAAGGCCATGCCGGCCGTCATCGCGCCGTCGCCGATCACGGCGATGCCCATGCGGTTGTCGCCCTGCAGCTTGCTCGCGACCGCCATGCCGAGCGCCGCCGAAATCGACGTGCTCGAATGCGCGGTGCCGAAGGTGTCGTATTCGGATTCGTCGCGTTTCGGGAAGCCAGAGATGCCGCCCAGTTGGCGCAGCGTGTGCATCTGCTCGCGGCGGCCGGTCAGGATCTTGTGCGGATAGGTCTGATGACCGACGTCCCAGACGATCCGGTCATGCGGCGTATCGAACACATAGTGCAGCGCGATGGTCAACTCGACCGTGCCGAGATTGGACGAAAGATGGCCGCCCGTCTGCGATACGCTGTCGAGCACAAAGGCACGCAACTCGTCTGCAAGCGGTTGCAATTGGCGGCGATCGAGGCGGCGCAGGGCCGCCGGGTCGTCGATGGTTTTCAGCAAGTCGTACATCGTCGTTCCATTGTAGGAAAACTTACGCGCCCGCACTTCATACATGCACCCCGGGGACAGAAGGTGCGCGGCGGCGGGCTTTCGCGTTTAGCTGACCCGGTTCACCACCAGGTCGGCCAATTCGGCAAGACGCTGCGCGCGCGCGCCGAACGGCGCGAGCGCGGCGTGGGCGTCGCTGCGCAGTTGCGCCGCGAGCGAGCGCGACGCGTCGAGCCCGATAATCGACACGTAGGTCGACTTGCCGAGCTTCGCGTCTTTGCCGGCGGTCTTGCCGAGCGTTGCGGAGTCGGTCGTGACATCGAGAATGTCGTCGACAACCTGAAACGCGAGGCCGATCGCGGCGGCGTAGGCGTCGAGCGACGCCAGAGCCTGCGCGTCCGGCGTTTCGCCGGCCAGCGCACCCATGCGCACGGCCGCGCGCAGCAGCGCGCCGGTCTTCATACGGTGCATCGTTTCGAGTTGCGGGCGCGCCAGCGTCAGGCCGGTGCTCGCCAGATCGATGGCCTGCCCGCCGCACATGCCGAGCGAGCCGCTCGCGAGCGCGAGTTCGCGCACGAGCGAGGCCTGCTGCGGCGGGGCCAGCACGTCGGAAGTGAGCGTGACGAATGCCTGCGATTGCAGCGCGTCGCCAACCAGCAGCGCGGTCGCTTCGTCGTATTTGACGTGAACCGTCGGCTTGCCGCGGCGCAATGCGTCGTCGTCCATGCACGGCATGTCGTCGTGCACGAGCGAATACACGTGGATCATTTCGAGCGCCGCTGCCGCCGCGTCGAGGCATTCGGCGTGCGCGCCGGTCAGCTCGCCGGCCGCGTGGCACAGGAGCGGCCGCACGCGCTTGCCGCCGCCGAGCACCGCATAGCGCATCGCCTCGTGCAGATTGGCGGATGTGGTCGTGTCAGCCGGCAGGTAATGTTCCAGCGCCGTTTCGACGCGTTCGAGCACCGAGCGCGTCCATTGTTCGAATGTCATAGATCGTCCCCGCTTTCAGCGGCTGTGCCTGCGGTATTCATGGGCAGTGGTTTCAGCGTTTCGCCGTCGAGCACGCGCACCTGCTGCTCGACCTTTTCGAGCTGCTGCTGGCAGAACGCGACAAGCGCGGCCCCGCGCCGGTAGGCAGCCAACGACTCCTCGAGACTCAGGCTGCCGCCTTCCATGCGCGCCACCAGCTCTTCCAGTTCGGCCTGCGCGGCCTCGTAGTTGCCGGGCAGCGGCGTGGTATCGCCGCTTTCGGCCGACGCGGCGGCAGTATCTTTCGATGCGGTCTTCGCCATGAATAGTCGCAAAATTAAAACAAGTCGGACATTCTACGGCAAAAGCGGCGTTTCCGATCCGCTCGCCCCCTTCGCCTCGCCGCCCTACCCCGCTTCGACCCTGCTTTGCAGCGGCTTCGAGCCTGAAGTCTCGCAGAAAAAAACCGCTGAATCTGCGGCGAAAATGCCGAACCAATCGGACATTTTTGACCCAAATCAGTCACTTAAGTGCCCCTGACAGCGAGAAACGGGTATAATCTCCGGCTCCCTAAATCGAATCTTCGATGGTTGGGTTGTTCACTGCTTTCACGTCTTCATCGGGAGTGGGAATGTCCAATCTGAGCAATGCATTGCAGTTGCGGTCTGTTCACAGCCAGCTGCCAGTCACGGCTTACTTTGACGAAGCGCTTCTTACGCGCGAAATCGACACCCTTTTCAAGAAAGGTCCTCGCTACATCGGCCACGATCTCATGGTGCCCGAAGCGGGGGATTATTTTGCCTTGCCCAGCGAACGCGAGGGGCGGGTGCTCGTCCGCAACCAGCAGTCGCAGGTCGAACTGCTGTCGAACGTGTGCCGCCACCGCCAGGCCATCATGCTTAACGGCCGCGGCCAGACGCAGAACATCGTCTGTCCGCTGCATCGCTGGACGTACGACCTGAAGGGCGAGCTGCTCGGCGCGCCCCATTTCGCCGACAACCCGTGCCTGAACCTCGGCGCGACGCCGCTGCAGAACTGGCAGGGCCTGCTGTTCGAGGCACAGGGCCGCGACGTCGCGAAAGACCTTGCACGTCTCGGCACGAAGCGGCATTTCGACTTCTCGGGCTTCATGTTCGATCACGTCGAAGTCCACGAGTGCAACTACAACTGGAAGACCTTCATCGAGGTCTATCTGGAGGACTATCACGTCGCGCCGTTCCATCCGGGCCTCGGCAGCTTCGTCAATTGCGACGACCTGACGTGGGAGTTCGGCGACTGGTACAGCGTGCAGACGGTCGGCGTGCACAAGGATCTGGAGCAGCCGGGCAGCCCGACGTACCGCAAGTGGCACGACGAAGTGCTGCGCTTTCGCGGCGGCAACCCGCCCGAGTTCGGCGCGATCTGGATGGTGTACTACCCGGGCATCATGATCGAGTGGTATCCGCACGTGCTCGTGGTGTCGTGGCTGATTCCGCATGGTCCGCAGAAAACCACCAACGTGGTCGAGTTCTATTACCCCGAGGAAATCGCGCTGTTCGAACGCGACTTCGTCGAAGCCGAGCGCGCCGCCTATATGGAAACGGCCCGCGAAGACGACGAGATCGCCGAGCGCATGGACGCCGGCCGCCGCGCGCTGATGGAACGCGGCGAATCGCAGGTGGGTCCGTATCAGAGCCCGATGGAAGACGGTATGCAGCACTTCCACGAGTTCCTGCGTCGCGAACTCGGCACGGTCTGATTCGCTGCAAGCAGCGCCACTCGTTGGCACAATGGGCAAGACAAGGAAAGACGGGCTGCGGCCCGTCTTTTTTTGTTTAGACTACCGACATAGACCGGCTCTCCGCCCGCTGCGCCCCACCACGCAACCGGAGCCACCATCGCACGTATCGAGGAAACGTCATGCCCCACACCCACTACACCACCCTGATCTCCGCGACCAATCTTGCCGAGCGGCTCGCCGCCGCGCCGGGCAGCGTGTTCGTGGTCGACTGCCGGTTCGACCTCGCCGATACCGAAGCGGGCGAGAAAGCGTATCTCGCCGGCCATCTGCCGGGCGCGCATTATCTGCATCTCGACCGCGATCTGTCCGGGCCGAAGACCGGCTCGAACGGCAGGCATCCGCTGCCGGACCGCGCACGGCTCGTCGAGACACTGGAATCGCGCGGACTCAAGCAGGGCCAGCAGGTCGTCGCATATGACGCGCATGGCGGCATGTACGCCGCGCGCGTCTGGTGGCTGCTGCGCTGGCTCGGGCACGATGCGGTCGCGCTGCTCGACGGCGGCCTGCAAGCCTGGCAGGCCGCGGGCCAACCGTTGACGCCGGACGTGCCGGCGCAGAACACCGGCGACTTCAGCGCGGCCGCGCCGCTCGCCGTAACCGTCGACGCGCAGACGGTCGAGCGCAACCTCGGCTCGAAGGAGCGCGTCGTGGTCGACGCACGCGCGGCCGACCGTTATCGCGGCGAGAACGAAACGCTCGATCGCGTCGGCGGCCATATCCCCGGCGCGCTCAACCGCTTCTTCAAGGACAACCTCACCGCCGACGGCCGCTTCAAGCCGGCGCACACGCTGCGCGAGGAATTCCACGCGCTGCTCGGCGACACGCCGCCGGAACACGTGGTGCTGCAATGCGGCTCGGGCGTGACCGCCTGCGTGAACTCGCTCGCGATGGAAATCGCCGGCATGCATGGCTCCGCGCTATACGCAGGGTCGTGGAGCGAATGGAGTTCGGACCCGAAGCGGCCGGTCGCGACGGGGCCGAATCCTTGAGCTGAGCTGAGCCGAGCTTGCGGGCAAGCAAGCCGCGATGGGCGGGCGCAGCCACAGTGAGGCACGCGTTAGTCCAATGCATTAGCCCTGCCAGGAAAGCCGACTAAAAAGGCCATTGCCGTCTCAACGCGGCCATGGCCTTTTCCTTTTCGTCCGACTTATCGGATCAACGAGGCACGAGGACTGCGTCAACCCCGTCGTTACCGCCTGACAGCACCATGTGCCTCAAACCACCCCGTGCTGCCTGAACCACACGAGCGTGCGACGCCAGCCGTCCTCGGCATCGGCCTTCCTGTAGCTCGGCCGGTAATCGGCGAAAAACGCGTGGCCCGCGTCGTCATAGACGACGAACTGCGAACCGCGCCCCGCCTGCGGACCTTGCGCGATGGCCTGTTTCATCTGCGCGAGCGTGTCCTGCGGAATGCTCGGGTCCTCGCGCCCATACAGGCCGAGCACCGGCGCATGCAGATCGGCGACGAGATCGAGTGGATTGGCCGGCGTCATCGCATTCTTCGCGCCGGTCACGCGGCCATACCAGGCGACGCCCGCCTTCACGCGCGGATTGTGCTCGGCATACAGCCACGCGATGCGCCCGCCCCAGCAGAAGCCGTTCACGCCAAGCCGCTTCAGGTCGCCGCCGTTCTCGCCGGCCCACGCGGCGGCCGCGTCGAGGTCGGCCAGCACCTGCTCGTCGGGCACCTTGCTGACCAGTTGCTCGTTGAGTTGCTGCATGCTCGTGTAGACGGTCGGATCGCCCTCGCGCTCGTACAGGTTCGGCGCGATCGCCAGATAGCCCTGTTTCGCGAAGCGCCGGCAAACGTCGGCGATATGCTCGTGCACGCCGAAGATCTCATGCACGACAAGGATCACCGGCAGATGCGTCTTGCCCAATGGCCGCGCGCGATAGGCCGGGATCAGCGTGCCTTGCGAATGAAACGCGACTTCGCCGGCTTCGAGGCCGTCGCTGTCGGTATGGATGGTTTGCGCCGAGACCGGCAGCACGGCCGCCGCGAAACCACTGCCGAGCGCGGTCTTGATGAAGGTACGCCGGTTGAAGGGAACGTGCGGGACCAGGGCGTCGACTTCGGGTTTCAGCATGCGGCGCTCCTCGATGAAGGGTGGGAAGCAACAGGATACGCCCTGGGCGCATCCCGTTGCAGATTCGACTGAGGAGAACGTCCGCCCGCGTCGGGGCAGTCGTCAGTGCAGCTTGACGCGCGGCAGCGTGGTACGGCGCAGCCAATGCGCGAAGGTGTCGAGCACCATGCGCGGATAGCCGTGCAGCGCGGCGATGTGCAACCGGTACAGCGACATGTACATGAAGCGCGCGAACAGCCCCTCGATCAGCATGTTGCCGCCGATCACCCCGCCCATCAGATTGCCGACCGCGCTGAAGTGGCCGAGCGACACGAGCGAACCGAAATCGCGATAGGTGAATTCCGGCAGCGGATTGTTGTCGAGCCGCGCCGCCAGCGCCTTCAGCAAAAAGGCCGCCTGCTGATGCGCGGCCTGCGCGCGCGGCGGCACGTTGCGCTCGTTGCCGGGCCACTGGCAGGCGGCGCAATCGCCGAGCGCGAAGATGTTGTCGTCGATTTCGGTTTGCAGCGTGCGGCGCACGTTGAGCTGGCCGAGCCGGTTGACCGGTAGCCCGTCGAGCTGGCTCAGCACCGCCGGCGCCTTGATGCCCGCCGCCCACACGGTCAGATCGGCGCGCACGGTGTGCCCGCTCGCGGTGCGGATATAGCCGGGCGCGACCTCGGCCACCGTTTCGCCGATCATCAGCTTGACGCCGAGCTTGGTCAGCAATTCGGCGGTGGCCGTCGAAACGCGCTCCTGCAAGGCGGGCAGAATGCGCGGCCCGGCCTCGATCAGCACGATGCCGACGTCGTGCCGCGGATCGAGCTTGTGCAAGCCATACGCGGACAGCACCTGCGCCGTATTGCGCAACTCCGCCGACAACTCGACACCGGTCGCGCCGCCGCCGACGATCGCCACCTGGATGCGCGGCTCGCTCGACGTCGAGGTGCCGGGCCCCGGCCGCGACTCGACGGGCTCGTAGGCCTGATGCTCGGCGCGCATGCACGCGGCGATCAGCCGCTTGCGGAAGCGCTCGGCCTGGCCGACGGTATCGAGTGCAAGGGAGAATTCGGCCGCGCCCTTCACGCCGAAGAAGGCCGTGGTACTGCCGATTGCAATGACCAGCGTGTCGTACTCGAGCTGGCGTTCGGGCAGCAGTTCGGCGCCGTCGTCGTCGAGCACGGTGCCGAGCGTGATGCGCCGGTTCGCGCGGTCGAGACCGGTCAGCTCGCCCTGCTGGAACTCGAAGCCGTGCCAGCGCGCCTGCGCCGCGTATTCGAGTTCCTGCGTGAACGGATCCATGCTGCCGGCCGCCACCTCGTGCAGCAGCGGCTTCCAGATATGCGTCGGATTGCGGTCGACCAGCGTGACCACGGCCCGCGCGCTGCTCCCTCTTTTGCCGGCGCCATAGCGATCACCCAGGCGTGTCGCCAGTTCCAGTCCGCCCGCACCTCCGCCAACGACGATAAATCGATGCATTGCACTTCTCCGTGTAGCCGATGAATTATCTGTCGCGACGCTGCGCATGAATGCGCCGTCCTGACCCGATTGTCCTCGACCCTCACGGGATGCCACAAGTCGCCAAAACCCATGTGTGACATGCGCACGACGTTATCGCGCACTCATCGTACCTGTGTCACAGGCATGTCAATGCGCTTCCTCCCAGTTCAGGCCCGCGCCGACCTCGGCCACGAGCGGCACCTTCAGCGCGGCGACGCCGCACATCAGTTCGGGCAGACGTTTGCGGACCTCGGACAACTCGGCGTCAGGCACTTCGAGAATCAGTTCGTCGTGTACCTGCATAATCATGCGCGTGCCGATGTTCGAGTCTTCGATCCACTTCTGCACGGCGATCATCGACATCTTGATGAGGTCGGCGGCGGTGCCCTGCATCGGTGCATTGATCGCGGCACGCTCGGCCGCCTGGCGGCGCGGACCGTTGCCGCCGTTGATCTCGGGCAGCCACAGGCGGCGGCCGAACACGGTTTCGACGTAGCCCTTCGCCTTGGCGCTCGTGCGCGTCTCGTCCATGTAGCGCGCGACGCCCGGATAGCGCGCGAAGTAGCGGTCGATATACATCTTTGCCGCGTCGCGCGTGATACCGAGGTTCGACGCGAGGCCGAACGCGCTCATGCCGTAGATCAGGCCGAAGTTGATGACCTTCGCGACGCGCCGCTGGTCGCTCGACACTTCGAGCGGCGTCACGCCGAAGATTTCCGAGGCGGTGGCGCGGTGAATGTCCTCACCCTGCGAAAACGCGCGCATCAGCGATTCGTCGCCGGAGATGTGCGCCATGATGCGTAATTCGATCTGCGAATAATCGGCGGACACGAGCTTGTGGCCCGGCGGCGCGATGAACGCCTCGCGGATGCGGCGGCCTTCGCCGGTCCGCACCGGAATATTCTGCAGGTTCGGATCGTTCGATGCGAGCCGCCCCGTCACCGCGACGGCCTGCGCGTAGTTGGTGTGCACGCGGCCCGTTTGCGGGTTGACCATGCGCGGCAGCTTGTCGGTATAGGTCGACTTCAGCTTCGAGAGGCCGCGATGTTCGAGCAGGATCTTCGGCAGCGGATAGTCTTCAGCGAGCTTCTGCAACACTTCTTCGTCGGTGGACGGCGCGCCGCTCGGCGTCTTCTTGACCACCGGCAACTCGAGCTTCTCGAAGAAGATCTGGCCGATCTGCTTCGGCGAACCGAGGTTGAACTCGCCGCCCGCGAGTTCGTACGCCTCGCCTTCGAGTTCGATCAGCCGCGTGGCGATCTCGCTGCTTTGCTGGCGCAGCTTCTCCGCGTCGATCAGCACGCCCGTGCGCTCCATCTTGCGCAGCACGCGCGAGGTCGGCACCTCGATCTCGCGATACACGCGTTCGAGCGATTTATCGGCGGCGATCTGCGGATACATCGCCTGATGCAGACGCAAGGTGATGTCGGCGTCTTCGGCCGCGTATTCGGCGGCCTGCTCGAGCGCGACTTCGTCGAAGCCGATCTGCTGCGCGCCCTTGCCCGCGACCTCTTCGTACTTGATCGTCTTTACGCCGAGATGACGCAGCGCGAGACTGTCCATGTCGTGCGTGCGATGCGATTCGAGCACGTACGATTCGAGCAGCGTGTCGTGCTCGACGCCGCGCATTTCGATGCCGTAGTTCGCGAGCACCTGTTCGTCGTACTTCAGATGCTGGCCGACCTTCTTGTGCTGCGCGCTTTCGAGCCACGGCTTGAGCTTCGCGAGCACTTCGTCGCGCGGCAGTTGCACGGGTGCGTCGGGACCGCGATGCGCGAGCGGCACATAGGCCGCACTGCCCGCTTCGACCGAGAGCGACAGGCCGACGATCTGCGCGATCATCGGATCGAGCGAGGTGGTTTCGGTATCGAACGAAGTCAGTGCGGCCGCGTCGATTTTTTCGAGCCACGCGTCGAACTGCTCCCACGTCTGCACGGTGTCGTAGTGGCGCTCCTGATCCACCGCGAGCGCGGGCGGCGCGTCGGTTGCCGGCCCCTCTTCGGCGGCGGCGGTTTCGACTTCGCGCAGCCACGTCTTGAAGCCGTGGCGCGTGAAGACGTCGCGCAATTCTTCGCGCGACTCGGGAAGGCTCGGCAAGCTTTCCTCGATCGACTCGAGATGGCCGGTGAGATCGCAATGACGCTCGACGGTCACGAGCTTGCGCGCCATCGGCAGGAAGTCGAGCGCGCGGCGCAGATTGTCGCCGACCGCGCCCTTGATCTCGCTCGCATGCTCGACGATGCCGTCGAGCGAGTCGTATTGCGTGAGCCACTTGACGGCCGTTTTCGGGCCGCACTTCTCGACGCCCGGCACGTTATCCACTGTGTCGCCGATCAGCGACAGATAGTCGACGATGCGCTCCGGCGGCACGCCGAACTTCGCAACCACGCCGTCGCGATCGAGCGTTTCGTTGGTCATCGTATTGACGAGCGTGACGCGCTCCGACACGAGTTGCGCGAGGTCTTTGTCGCCGGTCGAGACGATCACGTTCATGCCGAGCTTTTCCGCCGCGGTGGAGAGCGTGCCGATCACGTCGTCGGCCTCGACGCCTTCGATCATCAGCAGCGGCCAGCCGAGCGCGCGCACCGCGACGTGAATCGGCTCGATCTGGCGCGAGAGATCATCGGGCATCGACGGACGGTTCGCCTTATAGTCGGGATACCAGTCGTCGCGAAACGTTTTGCCCTTGGCGTCGAACACGCACGCGCTATACTCTGCCGTGACTTCCTTGCGCATGCGCCGCAGCATGTTGATGATCCCGTAGAGCGCACCCGTCGGGCCACCATCGGGACCGCGCAGATCAGGCATCGCATGGTAGGCCCGGTACAGATAACTCGAACCGTCGACCAACAGCAGGGTCTTACCTTCAAGGCTTCGTTCTTCAGGCATTATGACTAAGAGAAAAGTGATTCCGAGTCTGCGATCGCTCGCAGATCAAGAGCGCGCAACGGCCAAAAAAGCCCGCGCATCGTGGCAGATGTTCACGATTATGGCAGAGTTTATCGAGGCGACCGAATACCTCTCGGAGATCCGCCCGGCAGTCAGCATCTACGGTTCGGCACGCCTCAAACCGAACTCGCCCTACTACAAACTCACCACGCAGATCGCCCGCAAACTGTCGGACGCAGGCTTCGCGGTGATCTCCGGCGGCGGCCCCGGCATCATGGAAGCGGCCAACAAGGGCGCACATGCGGGCAAGGCGCCGTCGGTCGGTCTGAACATCGAGTTGCCGCACGAGCAGTCGGGCAATCAATGGCAGGACATCTCGCTGCGCTTTCGCCACTTCTTCACGCGCAAGGTCACGTTCGTGAAGAACTCCGACGCGGTCATCGTAATGCCGGGCGGCTTCGGCACGCTCGACGAACTGGCCGAAGTACTCACGCTGATTCAAACCAAGAAGTCGCGCCACGTGCCGATCATCCTGGTCGGCGCCGAGTTCTGGGAAGGACTGCTCGGGTGGTTCAAGAGCTCGCTGATCCCGATGGGCCTCATCAATCCGACCGACATCGATCTGATGCAGGTGATCGACGATCCGGACCAGGTGCTCGAAGCGGTGCTGAAGTTCTACGAAGACCGCGAGGAAGGCGAGGCGCATCCGGCCAAGTCGGATGAGGACAGGATGTTCTATCTGTAATCGCGTGATGCCACGCGAATAGCCTGAGCCTTGCGCGTGAGATCACGCGCATCCGGCGGGCGGCCTTCGGGCCGCCCGCTTTCGTTTTGCAGGGCAGTTTGCGGCGCGCTTACGGTTATGGGCGGGTTATAGGCGGCTCGCGCGCGCGAACGACTCGTTCGCGTAAAAATCGTTTTGCGGGCCGCCGGTTCGGCGCTAACCTGCTGAGCTTCTACTCGAAGCCTCGCGATATGAACCACGAACTCACCTCGTCCGAACCCGCGCTCGCGCCCACGCCGACATCGCGGGAAATCTTCGGCGGCTTTCTCGGCCTCGGGCTGATTTCATTCGGCGGCGCCCTGCCGCTCGCGCGCCGCGCGATCGTCGAACAGCGCCGCTGGCTCAGCGCCGACGAATTCACCGATCTGCTCGGCCTCTGTCAATTCCTGCCGGGCGGCAACGTCATCAATCTCGCGGTCGCGCTCGGCATGCGCTTTCGCGGCGTGCCCGGCGCGCTCGCGGGCCTGCTCGGACTCATCGCCGGGCCCTCGCTCGTCGTGATCGGGCTCGGCGTGCTTTACGAGCACACGCAGAACGATCCGCACGTGCGCCATCTGTTCGCGGGACTCGCGGCCGCGGCCTCGGGATTGCTGATCGCGATGGCGATCAAGATCGTGCTGCCGTTGCGCAACCAGCCGCTGGCCGCGCTGATCGCGGTACTCGGCTTCATCGCGATTGCGATCCTGCGCGTTCCGCTTCTGCCGACAATGCTCGTGCTCACGCCGATCAGCATCTATCTCGCAGCGAGGAACGCACGATGAACGACACGCTCGTTTCTCTCGCCATCATCTTCAGCCAGCTTTCGCTGCTCGCATTCGGCGGCGGCAATACGATTCTTCCGGAAATGCAGCGGCAGGTGGTCGAGGTGCATCACTGGATGCCGGCCAGCGAATTCAGCGCGCTGTTCGCGCTGGCGCAGGCCGCGCCGGGGCCGAACCTGATGATCGTGACGCTGATCGGCTGGCATGTGGCCGGCTGGGCCGGCATGCTCGTGACGTCGATCGCGAAGTTCGGACCGTCGTCGCTCGTAACGGTCCTCGCGCTGCATGCGTGGGATCGCTTCAAGGACCGCCCGTGGCGGCGCTATGCGCAACTCGGGCTCGTGCCGGTGACGGCCGGCATCGTCGCGGCCAGCGCGGCGCTGATCGCGAAAGCATCGAACCCGAACGCGATCGCATGGGCCATCACCGCGTTCACCGCCGTGCTGGCGACGAAGACGCGCATTCATCCGCTCTGGCTGCTGGCGGCCGGCAGCCTGATCGGGCTGACCGGCTTCGGGCAGGTGTGATGCGAGACTGAGGCAACGCTCGCGCAGCGCGAGCGGGCCGACGCAACCCGCTCGCCCTTGGCCTACTGAAACGCCACCTCGGCGAAACTGCGCAGCTTGCGGCTATGCAGGCGGTGCAGCCCGTTCGTGCGCAAGATCTCCATCGCCATCACGCCGATCTGCAAATGCTGATCGACCTGCGCGCGATAGAACTGATCTGCCATGCCGGGCAGCTTCAGTTCGCCATGCAAGGGCTTGTCCGAGACGCACAGCAAGGTGCCATAAGGCACGCGGAAGCGGAAGCCGTTCGCGGCGATCGTCGCGCTTTCCATGTCGAGCGCGATCGCGCGGCTCTGCGACAGCCGCTGCACCGGCTCGCGATGATCGCGCAGTTCCCAGTTGCGGTTGTCGACGCTCGCCACCGTGCCCGTGCGCATCACGCGCTTCAACTCGACGCCGTCGAGCTGCGTGACCTGCGCGACCGCGCGCTCGAGCGCGACCTGCACTTCGGCGAGCGCCGGGATCGGCACCCATAGCGGCAGATCGGCATCGAGCACATGGTCTTCGCGCACATAGCCGTGCGCGAGCACGTAGTCGCCGAGACGCTGCGTGTTGCGCAGACCCGCGCAGTGGCCGAGCATGATCCACGCATGCGGACGCAACACCGCGATGTGATCGGTAATGGTCTTCGCATTCGACGGCCCGACCCCGATGTTGACCATCGTGATGCCGCTGCCGTCCGCGCGCTTCAGGTGATACGCGGGCATCTGCGGCAGACGCGGCGGCGGCGCGCCTTCCTGCGCCTGCTCGCCGAGATTCTCGTTATAGGTAATCACGTCGCCGGGCTCGACGAACGACGTGTATTCGCTGCGATGGGCGCGCAGTTGCTCGTCGTCGGTACGGGCCATCATCGTGCGGCCTAACTTGACGAACTCGTCGATATAGAACTGGTAGTTCGTGTACAGCACGTAGTTCTGCACGTGCGTCGGCGAGGTCGCCGTGTAGTGCTTCAGCCGATGCAGCGAGAAGTCGACGCGCGCCGCCGTGAAAAGCGCGAGCGGATGCGGCTCGCCCGGCATCGGCTCGTACGTGCCGTTGACGATGCGGTCGTCGAGCAGCGCGAGGTCCGGCGTGTCGAAGATGTCGCGCATCAGGAACAGACGCTCGCGGTCCAGATCGCCTTCGAGGTGAATGCCCTCGGCGAACGCGAAGTGAATCGGAATCGGCTGGTCCGACACGCCGACCTCGATCTGCACATGATGGTTCTTCGCGAGCAGGCGCAACTGCTCGCGATAGTAGTCGCCGAACAGATCGGGACGCGTGACCGTCGTCTCGAACACGCCCGGCCCGGCGACGAAGCCGTACGAGCGGCGCGAATCGACGTGCGTGTTGACCTCGGTACGCACGCGCACGAACGGATAGCACGCGCGCACGCGGCGCTCGAACAGTTCGTTGCGGCGATAACGCGCGAACGCATCGCGCAGAAACGACGTGTTCGCCTCGTAGATCGCGGCGAGGCGGGTGACGGCCTCGGCCGCGTCGTCGAAGCCTTCGGTCGGGAAGCTGTTGGCGGGCGTCTGCAGCGCGCGCTGATTGATATCGTTGTTCATCATCGTTCACCCCTATTGATGAGACGACATTACCACGGAACACGCGCGCGCCACATGGCCTCGCGGCGTTCCCCGCACGGTTCGCGCGCGGCGCGCGAAAGCGGCGCAAAATAAGGCTTCGCGACCGTACGCGAGGCCGGATTTGCTAGAATCGGCGCATCCCATCGGAGAATCACCATGAAGCCGCTCCTTCCCGTCGCCGTTGCGCTGGCCCTCGCCTTCGGCAACGCCGCGATGGCTGCCCAGCCCGTCGACGAACCGCCGCCCGCCGACGCGCCCCAGTCCGCCAATGAACGGGCCGGTCTGCCCGACCTGGACAAGATCAACCGTCCGGGCGCCGAGGTCAGCTCGAAGGTCGACATCAACGTTCCGCGCACGCCAAGCTTCCACGAAGTCAGCCCGAACGGCACCGAAATTACCGAATACCGCGACAAGGGCAAGCCGGTCGAAATCAACGTGCACTCGAATTTCGGCACGCGCTATCAGATGAACGCGCCGCTCGACACCTCGCCCACTGTCCACGACAGCGGCCGTCCGAGTACGCGCTTGCCTTCGGTGAATCTGCACTATTGAGCCGATGCGCGTGGGCGCGGCTGTCGTGGGCCGCCGCGCCTGATTCCGGTGGCTGGCGGGTTGCTCCGGCGCTACATGCGGCAATGCGCCCGTCGCGCTTGTCCTGTTTGCCGGCGAGTCCAGCCGGAATCGCCCGCGTCCCGCCGCATCGTTCGACACCGTATTCGCAACATCCATTCGCCACACTTCGCACTGGCCGCATCGCGCCAGCCCGAGCAACCTGATCCGACGTTTCCCGCATGGCTGTCTTCACCGCTGTCAACGAATCCCAACTCGCAGAATGGATGCGTCACTACGATCTCGGCGATGTCGTCGAGCTTCGCGGCATCTCGTCCGGTATTGAAAACAGCAACTTCTTCCTGACGACGACGCGCGGCGAATACGTGCTGACGATTTTCGAAAAGCTGACCGCCGAGCAGTTGCCCTTCTATCTGGACCTGATGCGCCACCTCGCCGCGCACCGCGTGCCGGTGCCGGACCCGATGCCGCGCCTCGACGGCGCGCTGTTCGGCATGCTGCTCGGCAAGCCCGCGACCATCGTGACGAAGCTCGAAGGCAAGCCGGAACTCGCGCCGGGCGTCGAGCACTGCGTCGAAGTCGGGCAGATGCTCGCGCGCATGCACCTCGCGGGCCGCGACTATCCGCGCTATCAGCCGAATCTGCGCAGCCTGCCGTGGTGGCGCGAGACCGTGCCGACCATCCTGCCGTTTCTCGAAGGCGAGCCGCGCGAGTTGCTGGCGTCCGAGCTCGCGCATCAGGAAGCGTTCTTCGCCTCGGCCGATTACGCGGCGCTGCCCGCAGGCCCGTGCCATGCCGACCTGTTCCGCGACAATGCGATGTTCGCGCATGCGGCGCCCGATACGGGCCACGAAGTGCGGCTCGGCGGCTTCTTCGACTTCTATTTCGCCGGTTGCGACAAGTGGCTGTTCGACGTCGCGGTGACCGTCAACGACTGGTGCGTCGACCTCGCGACCGGCAAGCTCGACGCCGCGCGCACCGAAGCGCTGTTGCGCGCGTATCAGACGGTGCGGCCGTTCACCGCCGAGGAAAACCGCCACTGGGGCGACATGCTGCGAGCGGGTGCGTACCGTTTCTGGGTCTCGCGCCTGTATGATTTTCACCTGCCGCGCGCGGCCGAGCTGCTCAAGCCGCACGATCCCGGCCATTTCGAACGCATTCTGCGCGAACGCCTCGCCGGCGTCGCGCATCCAGGCATCCCTACCTCATGCAACTGATCGAAGTCCCCGCGAAAACCGGCTATGTATGGTTCCGGCAAGGTATCTGGCTGTTCCGTAAGAATCCGCTCGCGTTCCTGACGCTGTTCTTCACCTATGTGCTGGTGATGACGCTCGTCTCGCAGATTCCGGTGATCGGCGGCGTGTTGCCGCTGCTGTTCATTCCCGGCGTCGCGGTCGGCTTCATGGCCGCGTGCCGCAACACGATCGCGGGCAAGCCGGTGTTCCCGACCATCCTCGTGGA
Source organism: Paraburkholderia sp. Ac-20336 (assembly GCF_017105025.1). Classification (NCBI taxonomy): domain Bacteria; kingdom Pseudomonadati; phylum Pseudomonadota; class Betaproteobacteria; order Burkholderiales; family Burkholderiaceae; genus Paraburkholderia; species Paraburkholderia sp. Ac-20336. The sequence goes on from NZ_JAAGPS010000010.1 coordinate 82,095, forward strand.
TGGCTTTCATTCGTACGGCCCGGTGGTCGCGCGGCGGCTGCTCGTGCTCGGCGCGCTGTATGTCGTCGCGATGGCGCTCGTGCTGGCCGGCTCCGCGCTCGCCGACGGCGGCATGCTGCTGAAGGTGATGCTCGGCGGCGCGCAGCTGGATCAGGACGCGATCGTCAACAGCAACATCCCGCTCGCGGTGCTCACGGCGCTCGCGTTCTATGTGCCGGTTGCGATGCTGTTCTGGTTCTCGCCGATTCTCGCCGCCTGGCACGACGTGCCGCCCGTCAAGGCGATGTTCTTCAGCGTCGTCAGTTGCTGGCGCAATCGCGGTGCTTTCGTCGTGTTCGTGGCGCTGTGGTTCGCGGTCGCGACGCTGGTGTCGTTCGGTCTGTCCGCGGTGATGCAGGCGCTCGGCGCCGCCGACTTCGCGTTCGCGGTCCTGATGCCCGCGACGATGATCGTCACGACCATGCTGTACTGCTCGTTCTACGCGACCTACCGCGGCTGCTTCGGCGTGCAGACACCGCAAACGCCGGATCTGCCGACCAAACCGGCGGCCTGATCGACCGCTTGCATGCGGGCGTCGTCGGGATACCCGCGTTTTCTTCGCGCGGCTTTCCTTCGCTTTCCTGCTTTAGCGGCCGCCTTTCGCGCTACCCGCCGCTCCCCGCCCGTACCTCTGCCTGTGCTCACCGGCCCGCATCGATTTGCGGCACAATGGTTTGCGTGCAATTCATTCGTACGCTCTTTCAGCCGAGATGCACCATGACACAGCGCCCCATCCTGCCTTTCACGCTCGACGAGCAACTCTGCTTCGCGCTCTACTCGACCTCGCTTGCGATGACGAAAGCGTACAAGCCGCTGCTCGACAAGCTCGGACTCACGTATCCGCAATATCTGGCCATGCTCGTGCTATGGGAAGCCGACGACGTCGCGGTCAAGGACATGGCCGCGCGCCTGAATCTCGATCCGGCCACCGTCACACCGCTGCTCAAGCGCCTCGAAGCGCAAGGCCTCGTCGAGCGCGTGCGCGGCGTCGACGATGAACGCATCGTCTATATCCGCCTCAGCAGCGCGGGCAAGGCGCTCAAGCGCCAGGCACGCGAGGTGCCTGCCGAAATTCTCTGCGCGACCCAGCAGACGCCAGACTTTCTGCTGCGTCTGCGCGACGACCTGACGCGCTTGCGCACGACGCTCAACGATTACATGGACCAGTAGTGCAATCACAGCAAAAGACTTGTTCCGGTATCCGCTCAAATTTAATTTGCACACAAATCATTTGTGTACTATCTTAACGACATGCCGCTTCGTAACTACCTCGCAACCACCCGGCCGGACCGGAAAGCAACACGAAGCGGCAAGCATGCAAACCCTGACAACCCAGCTAAGGAGCAGCACCATGAACATCCTCTACAAGGCAAGCGCAACGAGCACCGGTGGCCGCGACGGCCGCGCAGTATCGTCGGACAATGCATTGGACGTGAAGCTGGCAGCACCGCGTGAACTGGGCGGCAACGGCGCAGCGGGCACGAACCCCGAACAACTCTTCGCAGCCGGCTACTCGGCCTGTTTCCTGAGCGCGATGAAGTTCGTCGCCGGCCAGCGCAAGCAGGCATTGCCGGCCGACACGCAGGTCTCGGCCGAGGTCGGCATCGGCCCGAACGACAAGGGCGGCTTCGCGCTCGACATCGATCTGCGAATCTCGCTGCCCGGCCTCGCCGCGGATGCGGCGCAGGAACTGGTCGATGCCGCGCACCAGGTCTGCCCGTACTCGAACGCCACGCGCAACAACGTCGCGGTGCGTCTGCACGTCGCTTAAGCTGGGTTCGCCGCTGCGTTAGTCGTTGCGCGTTGCGGCGGCCTTTGCTCATGGCAGCATAGGCGATGGTGCTGATAAGCACGCCGCCAATGAGCGCCGCCGGCGCAACACCCTCGCGCGCTCGCGAACAGCGCCCGCCCCTGCACAATAGGGGCGGGCGCTGACGCATTGGGCGCACGGGGCACGCAATCTGCTGCACTGGCTTTCGAGCCCCCTTCATTCCGACCGACGCGCTCGATGACACTCGCCCGCCGCCTGAACGACATCTTCGATACCGGCCTCGTCTGGTTCCGCCGCGACCTGCGCAGCACGGACCACGCGGCGCTGTACTACGCGCTCAAGCATTGCGAGCGCGTCTGGTGCGTATTCGTGTTCGACACGACGATCCTGCAACCGTTGATCGACGCGTGGCAGGCGCGCCATCCGGGCGAGCGGGCTCCGGATCGTCGCATCGACTTCATTCTCGAGTCATTGCGCGAGCTTGGCGACGCGTTGCGCGCACACGGCGGCGGTCTCGTCGTGCTGTACGGCGATCCGGCCGAGCAGGTGCCGAAGCTCGCCGCGGAACTGCGCGTCGATGCCGTATTCGCGAATCACGACTACGAACCGGTCGCGCTCGAACGCGACGAAACCGTGCGCGTGCGCCTCGCGCAAGCGGGGCGTCGGTGGCTAACGTTCAAGGATCAGGTGATTTTCGAGCGCGACGAACTGCTGACCGGCCAGCACAAACCGTTCACGGTGTTCACGCCGTACAGGAACGCGTGGCTCAAACAACTCGATGCATTCGACCTGAAGCCCTACCCCGTGGAAACCTACGCGAAGCACCTCGCGGCGCTGCCGCGCAAGCTCGACCGGCAATTACCCACGCTCGACCAGCTCGGTTTCGCACCGAGCAATCTCGCAGACCTGAAGCTGCCCGCCGGCATGAGCGGCGCCCGGCATTTGCTCGACGACTTCCTGACGCGCATCGACAGCTATGCCGAGCGGCGCGATTTTCCCGCCGCGAAGGGGCCGAGCTATCTATCGGTGCATCTGCGCTTCGGCACGGTGTCGATCCGCACGCTCGCGCGGCTCGCCTACGAAACGTCGCTACAGCCCGACGGACAAGGCGCGGCGACGTGGCTCTCCGAACTGATCTGGCGCGATTTCTATTTCATGATCCTCGCGCATCATCCGCGCCTCGCAAAGGGCGCCTCGTTCAAGCCGGAATACGAGCAGTTGCGCTGGGAACAAGGCCCCGCAGCCGACGCCGCATTCGCCGCGTGGTGCGACGGCCGCACCGGCTATCCGCTCGTCGACGCGGCCATGCTGCAACTGAACCGCACCGGCTACATGCACAACCGCTTGCGAATGGTGACGGCGAGTTTCCTCACGAAGGATCTCGGCGTGGACTGGCGCCGCGGCGAACGCTATTTCGCCGATCGGCTCAACGACTTCGATTTCTCCGCGAACAATGGCGGCTGGCAGTGGGCGGCATCAACGGGCTGCGACGCGCAGCCGTACTTCCGCATCTTCAACCCGGTCACGCAATCCGAAAAATTCGACCCAGACGGGCGCTTTATCCAACGCTATCTCCCGCAGCTTACGAAGCTGCCGGCAAAATGGATTCACGCGCCGTGGCTGGCGGGCGCGGAACGGCTGGCGGAATTCGGCGTGGTGCTGGGCGGGAATTATCCCGAGCCGATCGTCGATCATGCGCAGGCGCGCCTGCGTACACTGGCCCGTTTCGGCAAGTGAGTGCCCGCTTACATCATTGAAGAAAAACGCCTGGAGGGATGAAGATGCGCCGTCTGCCGTCGCTGCTCGTGTTTCTGATTCTGACGCTTGCGGCCGGCTGGGCCGCAAGCCTGTCCTTGCCGGACGCTTGGTACGCGGGACTGCAAAAGCCCGCGTTCAATCCGCCGAACTGGGTCTTCCCGCCGGTCTGGAGCGTACTCTACGTGCTGATGGCGTTTTCCGCGTGGCGCGTATGGAAGCGCGATGGCCTGAGCGCGGCAATCGTCCTGTGGGTGGTTCAGTTGGTGTTCAACGCCGCGTGGATGTGGCTATTCTTCGGTCTGCATCGGCCGGAAATGGCATTAACCGATATCGTGATTCTGCTGGTGCTGATCGTTATGCTGACCGGCGTCTTCTGGCGACGGGACCGCCTGGCCGGTGTGATGCTGATGCCGTACGTGATCTGGGTCGCGTACGCGGCGCTACTGAATTACGCGCTCTGGCAGTTGAATCCGGCTGCTTGACGCGGAGCCGATTGGTTGGGCGTTGGGCGCGCAGGCTGCCCGGCGGCAACTACGCTGAAAAACCCGTGGCGGTTCGCGATACCTGAGCGGCTCGCCCCGCACATCGGCGCCTCACCACACGCCGATGTCTTTCCGACTATCGCGACGCTCGCGCCTGCTTAGCCGTAGTGCTGGCTCATCCACGACGGCTGGCGCACGCTGCCTTCGCGGTCCAGTTTGCGCATGCGGAATTCGAGATCGTAGAGATCGGTCGCTTCGGAGAGGTAGTCGTCGGCGCGCTCTTTTGCGAGTTGGTCCGGCGATTTGGTCAGAAACAGGAACAGGCGGCTAAGCAGATACATGGTCGACCTCGGAAATGAAGGCTGTGCGTTACAACTAAGGGATAACCCGTATTATAGGGAAAACCCTAGTTCCGTGCTACTGCTCATTTTCGAGGCGCGCTTCCGGTGTCATCTCCCGGCCGACGACGCCGCCAGGCCTTCCACGGCACGTCCCGCATCCGTGCGGCGCTGATGCCTGAAAAACTCCCACAGCATGGCGCTCGCGTCCGGACCTTTGGCGGAATGGAACGGCAATGCGTCGTCGCCGCCCGCCCATGCGTGGCCGAGCCCCTGCACACGGCACACCCGCACCACGCGCCGGCCGCCGCGCAGATAGTCGCGCATCACTACGCCGCCCTTGCGGTCTTCGCGCATTTCGCCGGCCCGGCGTGCGCCGTCGGCGTCGACGAGACGGTTCAGACGCAGGAACTGCGCCGCCAGCTGGTCCGCGTTGACGGGCGCGACCACGTGATCGGCGTCGCCGTGGATGATGAGCGCCGGCATGCCCGGATATTGCGCAACGTCCGTCATTTCGTCGACGAGCTCGGCCGGTTCGCGGCGCACGCCGCGCCGCATCACGTCCATGGCGGCGATGCCCGAGCGGGCCTCGCCGATTGCGGGGCCGGAATGCAGCGCGACCGCGGCGAAACGATCCGGATAGTTGAGCGCCAGCAGCGCCGTCAGGCCCGCGCCCGCGGAAATCCCGGCCACGTAGACGCGCTCCCGGTCGAAACCATGCTGCGCGACGAGCTCGTCGACGAGCGACACCACCGCGCGCGCCTCGGCGCCGCCCGCGCTGTCGCTGGCGTCGTACCAGTGCCAGCAGCGGTGCGAGTGCGCGTGCTTCGACTGCTCCGGGTACACCACCGCAAAGCCGTAGCGATCGGCGAGCAGATTCATGCGCGTGCCCTCGGCGAATTCGTCGATGGATTGCGTGCAGCCGTGCAGCATCACGACGAGCGGCATCGCTTCCAGCGCATGGCCCGACGGCACATACAGCCCGTACTGCAGATGATTGACGAGCCGCCCCGGCGCCACCGGCGCGGAGTGGAACGAGCGCGTCCACGAGCCGCTCGCCCACGCGGCCGCGCGCGGCCGCACGCGCGACTCGCGCTTCACGGGCGTGCGCAGCGCGTCGGCCGGCTTGAGCGGACGAGCCTTGCTCGACGGTTTGTTGGCGGCGGCGCGCACGGGTCGCGCCGGTGCGCGTCGGGTGGACTTTTGCGCATGTTCGGTTTGAATCGCGAGCAGGCGCTTCAAACCGCGCAGCCAGATTTTCGACAGGCTTTTTGCCATCGGCGATAACCTCGCAAAAAGGGACAGTGCAAACCGGCGAAAAACGCGAGTTCACACGAAGTTGTGCAATGCACAATAACATTATTTTTCATGCGTTGCCGAAGACTGACAATCATGCCGAGTCCGATTTTCTCTCCGGCGAACCTTGTTGCCATCCTGCCGTCGAACCCTAACCGCTGCTCGTCGACGTCCAGGACAGGCACCCGGTAAGCACCGCGCAAGCTGGCACGACGTCCCGTTCGCCAGCCAACATTTGGCGCGTAAATGCGCGGTGCGCGGCAAGACCGGCGAGCGACACCCGTCTATACTGGCGGTTAATGCCGAAGGTCCCGACCCGGGCGAAAGCGGCGTCCGTGCCGGCCGCGCGCCGGTTCGGCTACCCACCCACCTCATTTCACGCGGCCCACGTCGCACTTTAGCCATGCCCGACTTACCGATCCACCTGTGGTATTCGATTACCAGCCTCGGCGGCGCCGGCCTCACGCTGCCGCTCGCGTTCGCCATCGCACTCTGGCTGGCGGTCGGCTACTCGTGGCGGCTCGCGGCCGGCTGGCTGCTGCTGCTCGGCGCGGCCATCGGCATCGTGACGGTGACCAAGCTGGCCTTCCTCGGCTGGGGCGTCGGCGTGCGGGAACTCGATTTCACTGGCGTCAGCGGCCACGCGACGCTGTCCACGGCGGTCTACCCGGTCGCGATGTTCCTGATGCTGTTGCCCGCGCGGCCCGCCATCCGTCTGCTCGGCGTGCTGGCGGGGCTGGCCGCTGGCATCGCGGTGGGCTTGTCGCGCGTCGTGCTGAGCGCGCATTCGCCGTCCGAAGCGGTCACCGGCTGCATCGTCGGCGCGCTCGCGGCGCTGCTGTTCGTGCGCATCGCGTGGAATGCCGAGCCGGGGCGCCTCGCAGCGCTGCCAGTCGCCGTCAGCATGATGGTGCTCGCCATCGCGATGCACGACGTGCATGTGCCGACGCAGCGCTGGGTCACGCATATCGCGCTGAAGGTGTCCGGCCACGACCGGCCGTTCATCCGCGCCAAGTGGAAGGCCGCGCGCGAGATTCGTCCGGCCAGCCTGCCGCTGTCGCAAACGCTCAATACGCTCGCGCCGCAGCACGCGTCTCACGTCTGAGCGGCACGGCGCCGCTCTCTTCGGGTTTGCTGCGAGCGTTCCTCGCAGTTCCCGGTTCCCCGCCGATCCTGTCCCGATCCACGAGCGCTGCACGTCGAAAATGAAGCGTCAGCCTCGATCGCCGGTCATGCGCACACCGCTATAACCGCGCATATATTACGATAGCGTTTTTAAACCGCTGCTTCCCGTCCACGTCAGACTTTCAGGTCCTTCATGACACTCTCCCGCCATCTGAAGAAATACGCGCTTTGCGTCGCAAGCGCCGTCTCCGTTGTGGTCAGCGTGAACGCCCACGCCGACGAACTCGTGGTCTCCGCCGCCGCCAGCCTGACCAACGCGTTCAAGGCAGTCGGCGACGCGTTCCAGCAGCAGCATCCGGGCACCAAGGTTCTGCTGAACTTCGGCGCGTCCGACGTGCTGATGCAGCAGATCGTCAAGGGCGCGCCGGCCGACGTGTTCGCCTCGGCGGACCAGAAGGCGATGGACATGGCCGCCTCGCAAAAAGTGATCGTGCCGTCCACGCGGCGCGACTTCGCGGCCAATTCGCTGGTGCTGATCGTGCCGAACGACAGCCACTTCGCCCCGGCGAGCCTCAACGATCTGACGACCGCGAACGTGAAGCGCGTCGCGTTCGGCGATCCGGCTTCGGTGCCGGTCGGCCGCTATACGCAAGGCGCGCTGAAGGCTGCCGGCGTGTGGGACGCGGTCAACGCGAAGGCCGTGCTCGCGGCGAACGTGCGCCAGAGCCTCGACTACGTCGCGCGCGGCGAAGTCGACGCCGGCTTCGTGTTCGGCACCGACGCCGCGATCATGCCCGACAAGGTCAAGGTCGCGCTGAGCCTGCCGACGCAAACGCCGATCACCTATCCGATCGCGCAGGTCGACGGCAGCCATCACGCGGCCGACGCCCAGGCGTTCATCGACTTCGTGCTGTCGCCGGCCGGCCAGGCCGTGCTCGCGAAGTACGGCTTCAAGCCCGCGCACTGATCGACGGGAAAGCACACGTCATGCAACAGGCCTGGGTTCCGCTGCTGCTGTCGCTGAAGGTGGCGGGCTGGGCCACCGCGCTGAATCTCGTGCTCGGCGTCGCGGCGGGGCTCGGTCTGTCGCGCTGGCGCTCCGGCGCGCGCGACGTGATCGACTCGCTGCTGATGCTGCCGCTCGTGCTGCCGCCGACCGTGCTCGGCTACTACCTGCTTGTGCTGCTCGGCCGGCGCGGCGTGATCGGCGCGTGGCTCGACCGCTTCGACATCCAGCTCGTGTTCACATGGCAGGGCGCGGTGATCGCCTCGACAGTGGTGGCGTTTCCGCTCGTGCTGAAGTCGGCGCGCGCCGCCTTCGAGGGCGTCGATCCGCAGTTGGAGCGCGCGGCGCGCACGCTCGGCGTCAGCGAAGCGGCGATCTTCTTTCGCGTGACGCTGCCGCTTGCCGCGCGCGGCATTCTCGCCGGCGGCCTGCTCGCGTTCGCGCGCGCGCTCGGCGAATTCGGCGCGACGCTGATGATCGCCGGCAATCTGCCGGGCCGCACGCAGACGCTCTCGGTCGCGGTCTACTCGGCCGTGCAGGCCGGCGACGACAGCACCGCGAACTTCCTCGTGCTCGTAACCTCGGTGACGTGCGTCACGATCCTGCTGCTCGCGGGGCGGCTCGTGCCGCAGCACACGCTTCTGAGGTCTCGCTGACATGCCGCTCGACGTCGCCATCCGCAAGACCTTCGAGACCGCCGAGCGCCGCTTCACGCTCGACGTTTCGTTCCGCGCGAACACCCAGCGGCTCGTGCTGTTCGGCCCGTCCGGCGCGGGCAAGAGCCTGACGCTGCAGGCGATTGCCGGTTTGCTGCGCCCCGACGAGGGATCGATCACGCTGCACGGCACCACGCTGTTCGACAGCGCGAGCGGCGTCGATCAGAAACCGCAGGCGCGCAAGATCGCGTATCTGTTTCAGGACTACGCGCTGTTCCCGCATCTCAACGTGCGGCAGAACATCGGCTTCGGGCTGCGCCGGGGCTGGTTCAATCCGCGCGCGCGCGGCTCGCATCCGCAGGTCGATTACTGGCTCGAGGCGCTGGAGTTGAGGGGCGTCGCGGGCAATCACCCGGTGCAGCTGTCCGGCGGGCAGAAGCAGCGCGTCGCGCTGGCGCGGGCGCTGGTCGCGCAGCCGCGCCTGCTGTTGCTCGACGAGCCGTTTTCCGCGCTCGACAGCGCGCTGCGCCAGCGCATGCGGCGCGAACTGTCGGACCTGCAAACGCGGCTCGACATTCCGATGGTGCTGATTACGCACGATCCCGACGACGTCGCGGCATTCGGCGATCAGGTCGTGCAGGTCAACGATGGCCGCGTGCGCGAAGACCATCCGTTCGCGGGGTATGTGCGCAGCGAGTCGTAAGGGCGCGGTCTCGCCGTCCCTGCTGGCGCTCAATCCTTCACGCCGAGTATCACGCTCGACGCCTTGAACGCGGCCACCGCGCTCGCGCCTTCCCGTAAGCCGAGTGCGTTGGCGCTTTCGTTGGTGACGACCGCGGTCATGACCGCGCCGCCGTCGAGCGCCAGCGACACTTCCGCGTTCACCGCACCGCGCTTCACGCTCTGCACCGTGCCGCGCAACTGATTGCGCGCCGATAGCCTGAGCGGCGCGCCGTCTGCGCCATCGACGAGCAGCACGACCCACGACGCCTTGATCAGCGCGAACGCCGCCGCGCCCTCGACGAGCCCCAGCGCCTCGGTGCTCTCGTGCGTGAGCACGGCAACGATCGCCTGGCCGCCGGGCAGCGCCAGCGTGACTTCGTCGTTGACGCTGCCGCGCGTAATCGCCGAAACGGTGCCGTAGAACTGGTTGCGCGCGCTGGTCTTCACGCCGATGCGGCCGATCAGGTCCCAGTCCGTCGCGAAACCTTCGATCGCCGCACCCGCGCGTTCGAGAAAACGCCGATGCTCGCGCTCGACCGCGCGAAACGTCGCGATCAGCTTCACCGCGCGCGGCGTGAGCGTGGTGCCGCCACCGCCCTTGCCGCCCGTCATCCGCACGACGAGCGGTTCGCCCGCGAGGTTGTTCATTGTGTCGATGGCGTCCCACGCGCCTTTGTAGCTGATGCCGACCGCCTTCGCCGCGCTCGTGATCGAGCCGGTTTCGCCGATCGCCGCGAGCAGCGCGATGCGCGCCGCGCCGCCGAGCGTCTGCGTGCCGGCTTGAAACCAGACGGAGCCGCCGAGTTCGAGGGATTCGCGAGGGGGATCGGTGCGGTCGGTGGGCATGGCGGGAGAAGTTGAAGGGCCGGGGCGAGGGCTAGGGTCCGGAAAGGACCGCGAATCATTATAACGACACGGTCTTTGTCGACCATGAGTAGCGCTTACGGCATGCCGATCCGCTGCCGTGTGGAAATTTTTGCCCATTATTTCGGCTTGAAAGGTGCCGGGGCGGTAATCCGTGTATCGTCGTCGCTGCTGCCGTGCATCGGTGTGCGGATCACGATCACGACGCTGCAACCGGCCGCCAGATAGAAGCGTATTCGACAGGAGACATTTCATGTGCCGCTGGCTCGCTTATTCCGGCAAACCGCTTCAGCTCGAAACGGTGCTGTTCAACGCCAAGCATTCGCTGATCGATCAGAGCCTGCATTCGCGGCTCGGCAACACGACCACCAACGGTGACGGCTTCGGAATCGGCTGGTACGGCCATCCGACCGACATTCCGTTCCGCTATCGCTGCATTCAGCCGGCGTGGAGCGATCGCAATCTGCGTGAAGCCGCGCGCGCGATTCGCGCGCCGATGTTCGTCGCGCACATACGCGCGGCGACCGGCACGCCTTCGCAGGAAACCAACTGTCATCCGTTTCGCCACGGCCGGTGGCTGTTCGCGCACAACGGCCTCGTGCGCAACTATCCGGCGCTGCGTCGCGATCTGATGGTCGCGATCGACCCGGAACTGTTCCCGTCGGTCGAGGGATCGACCGATTCCGAAGTGCTGTTCTTCCTCGCGCTCACGTTCGGTCTCGAACTGGCGCCCGTCACCGCGCTCAGGCGCATGGTGGCGTTCGTCGAGGAAACCGGCCGCCGCCACGGCGTGGATCAGCCGCTGAACATGACCGTCTGCGCAACCGACGGCGAGCAGATCGTGGCGGTGCGTTATTCGAGTGAACAGCAATCACGCTCGCTGTATCACAGCACGTCGTTCCATCATCTGCACGAGTTGTATCCCGACGATCCGCGCATCGCGATGGTCGGTGAAGATGCGTTTCTGGTCCTGTCGGAACCGCTCTCCGATTTGCCGGACTGGTGGGAGGAAATTCCGGAGAGCACGGTGGTGGTGGCGCGCGGCGGGGAGATCGAGCAGTTTCCGTTTGAGCCTCAAATGGCTTGAGAGGCTTGAACCGGATAATCGCAGGGGCGGAGCATCGAAGATGCTCTGCCCCGCACGCGCCTACGTCGCATACTGCGCCCCCCCATTCCCAAACGACCAGTTCTCCTTCTCCACCTCGACGAGGTTGATGAACACATCCTCGCGCCGCACGCCCGGCGATTTCGCCAGTTCATCGACGATCCGCCGGTACAGCGCCTTCTTCTGCTCGATCGTGCGCGTGTTGCTCACGGTCAACTGGATCACGACGAAATCGTCGCCACGCTCGATGTTCTGATACTGCCGGTCATAGATCAGGTTGCCCGGCGTGTGCTCCGTAATCAGCATGAACATGTCGTCGGGCGGCACGTTGAACGTGTCCACCAGCGAGCGCTGGATGCCCGCAGTCAGCGCTTCGCGGTATTCGGCCGGCTTGCCGGCGCGCAGTGAGATTCGGGTGAGCGGCATGATCGACTCCTGTTGCGGTGTTGGGTTAAACACAGCTTAGGCACGCTCAGTCATAATAAACAGATATCTTCGCCTATTTCATCCATATTCATTGGAAATGAAAGTGCTCGATCTCGATGCGGTGCGGGCATTCGTGCTCGTCGCCGATCTGCGCAGCTTCACGCGCGCCGCCGACGCGCTCGACACCACGCAATCGGCCGTCAGCCTGAAGCTGAAGCGGCTCGAAGCGCATCTCGGCAAGCCGTTGCTCGAACGCACGCCGCGCCTCGTGCGTCTGTCCGCCGATGGCAACGCGTTTCTCGGCGCGGCGCGCGAACTGCTGAATGCGCACGAGCGCGCGTTGGGCGCGCTGTCGGTGGAACGGCGCCGGCTCGCGCTCGGGCTCAGCGAGCATGTCGCGGGCCCCGATCTGCCGCAGTTGCTCGGGCGGCTCAATGCGCACGATCCGGGGCTCGTGATCGAGCTGCATATGGGGACGTCGGCGGCACTGCTCACGCAATTCGACGAGCGCCGGCTCGACGCGGCGATCATCCGCTATGGCGCGGACGAGCCGCCGCGCGACGATGCGCAGACGCTCTTCAGCGAACCGCTCGGCTGGCTCGCCTCGCCCGCG